>CAZONX010000011.1:0-37579 GCA_964581295.1 uncultured Acidimicrobiaceae bacterium | reverse complement strand
GTCGATTCCTCCAGGGGTCGTCGACCAGTAGTGGCAAGGCGAACCCGTGGCGTCGATCGACTGGTAGACGTACTGATTGGGTGGGCGGACGCGGGGGTCTGTGGGTCCGGAGGTGCCGGACGAGTTGCCGGAGGCGGAGCAGACGATTAGCCCTTCGGTCGGGTCATAGCGACAACCATCTGCGTTGCTCCCAGCTCCCAGCTGCCAGCTACCAGCGAGGAAAAGGGTTAGGGCAAGAGCGGGTGCGGACCATCGCATTGCCATCCCTCCCCTGCGTACGAAATCGCCCATTCATCGCCGCGGAGCTCGACAACGTGAATCGTCTCCCCTTCACCGCCCTCGCCTAGCGTCGCGGCATAGTCGGTCGCGACACGAGCCGCGATGCACCCCGGCTGATCAGCAAGTAGCGCCACAACTGCCATGTCTGGGATCGACCAGTCGTTTACGAACTCGACTAGGTCGAAGAGGGCCATGCTGCGGTTCATATATTCGTCGTTGGCGAAGAGGGAACGGAAGGCTTCGCGGTCGCCGTCGTAGAGGGCTTGGAGGCGTCGCTCCTCGAGGTCTCGGAATATCGCTTCGATCTCGGCGGTGCGATCAATCGTGGTTGTGGTCGCAACGGTCGTCGTGGTGGTCGCCGGCGGCGCGGTCGTGGCGGTCGTGGCCGTCGTGGGGGCGTCGGTCGGGGCAGTGGCGGGCGACCCAGAGGAACTGCATGCTGCAATCACCGCTATCAGAACGGTCACCGTGGCCAACTTCCCCCTCATGTCGGACACCATACGAAATTGAGCCCGACCTTCCTAGAGGGTCACAAGCTAGTTTTTCCCGACCTACCTCCGGAGCGATCACAGGCCCAGCGCGACCATCGTCATCCCGATCAACACGAGTCCGACATGCACCCCAACGAGAACGAGCCGGGAAAAGCCAAATGGGTCGTCGAACGCTCGAGGAACGGGGAGCCACCGGAACCAGAACCACATCCCGACCGACCCCCCAAACAGGATGCCGGCCGTGACGAACGCCCAGCCGACAACCGTGGAACCGGGAGCCGACATGGTCATGGCAATCAGACCGATCGACTCGGCGCTCGCGGGGACCACCAGGGCGAAGCGAGTCATTGGCCGGCTCAGGCTCAGCGCAAGCACCGTCGGCATCACCACCCATCCGATCCCGAGCAACACGAGGATCCACCTCGCCCCTTCACCGACGAATGCAAGTGCCCATATGACCCCGAGAGCCACAGCGCTGATCGCCACGAGACGCCGGACCCGATGTTCGAAGAGCCTGTCTCGCGTCAACTCGACACCGGTTCGGGTGTTGAGCAGGCTCATGAGGTGAACGCTCCGGTGGCCTCGGCGTCCGCTCCCGCGGCAGCTTGGCGTTTGAAGCCGCTGCGCCGTTGGTCGGTGCTTGCCTGGGAGTAGAGGTGCCGCCCGAGTTCGACGAGCCCGCTCTCCAGCGCCTCGACCGACATGTTGAGCGGGCGGTAATTCACATCGAACAACGTGCACAGCTCCCACGCCCCCGGTACAAGAATGCGATTCTCGGCGAGGAGTCGCGCGTAGAGCGGCGTGCCGGGGAACGGTGTCAGCACAGTGATCTGCACATCGAAGGGACTGGTGTCTTCGACGAACGCAGCCACCGCGTCGAAGACACCCGGTCCGTCGCCATCGAGACCAAGGACGAAACAAGCGTTGAGCGCGATGCCATGCGACTGAACGGCTTCGACGACCGACCGGTACCGATCGACCTGGCCGCGCTTCCAGTTCCGCTTCGTCTCCACACCATCGAGGGCTGCGGCATTCGGGCTCTCGAAGCCGACCAGGATCTCGCGGCATCCTGCCTCGCTCATCATGGCGAGCAACCTGGGATCGTCGGCGATCGAAACGTCGGTTTCGGTGAACCATTGGACACCCTGGCTACCGATCGCTTCAACGAGTTCGCGTGCGTGGTGCCGGTGAACGAACGAGTTGTCGTCGGAGAGCTCGACGAACGGGTCGGCCCAGACCGATTTCATCGCCCCGATCTCGGCTGCGACCTTTCGCGCCGGCTTCGTCTCGTAGCGAGGAGTCAGCAGTATCGAAGAGGCGCAGAATTCGCATCGCCACGGACAACCGCGTTGGGTCTGCACGGTGAGCCGGTTGTACCGAGCCGGGTCGAGGAGGTCGTAGCGAGGAATCGGAGCATCTCCGAGATCGAACGGTTCGCTGGCTCGATAGATGCCACGAGCGGTTCCGGCCTCGACATCGGCGACGAGGCTGTGCCACACCGGCTCGCCCTCGCCTGCGACAACGATGTCGCAGTGGTCGAGCGCCTCTGTGGGAACGGCCGTGACGTGGAGACCGCCGATCGCGGTGAGCACGCCGGCAGCGCGGAATCGGTCGGCGAGGGCGTAGCACTCCTTCACCTGCGCGGTGAAGGTCGAGAAGGCGGCGAAGTCGCATTCGGGGAGCGGGTCCATCGCTGCGATGTCGTCGACTTCGTAATAGTCGATGTCATGCCGGTCGTCGGTGAGCGCAGCGAGCGTGAGCAGGCCGAGACTCGGGAGCGAAGCGATGGTCTTGCCGCGCTCGACAAATCCGGGAAGGCTGAGACCCAGCGCCGTCAGTTCGGGATTGTGGGCCCGGACACCAGACATCGCAATCAAAGCAATTCGCATGACGCCTCCTCACAGCCCAACGTATCGCGCTCACGTGAACCGTCGATAGGGTGTTTCCCCGACCCACCGACGTGGCGGTCATGCCCGGTCGCTACGAAAGGCCCTCCGACCCGTGGCACCAACCGCTCCGACCGGGCAGAATGGGAGCCATGCCGGCGAACCTGACGCCCGACTACAAGAAAGCTGAGGCCGCCTACCGGCGGGCGAGGGACCCGAGCGAGCGCCTCGACCTGCTCCAGGAGATGCATCGCACGATCCCCAAGCACAAGGGAACCGAGCACCTCCGTGCCGACATCAAGACGAAGATCAAGGAGCTGCGGGACGAACTCGCAGGGCCATCGAAAGGCGGAGCGCGCAGCGGACCGCCGACGTTCATTCGTCCCGAGGGTGCGGCACAGGTGGCGATCGTCGGCCCGCCAAATTCGGGGAAGTCGTCGCTGCACGCGACGCTGACCGGTTCGCACACACACGTCGGCGCCTATCCGTTCACGACACAGTTCCCCGAGCCGGGCATGCTCGATGTCGACGATGCGCAGATCCAGATGGTCGACCTGCCGCCGATCTCGTTGCAACACCCCATCCCGTGGATCGGAAACACTCTGCAGTCCGCGGACGGCGCCCTGCTCGTGGTCGATCTTGGCCAGCCCGGCTGCGTCGAGATGATCGTGGAGGCACGCCGGATCCTCGACGAGCGCCGTGTCACCCTCACCGGGACCTGGAATCTCAGCCGATCCGACAACGATGACCCGTTCGCCATTCGCCTCCCCACGCTGCTCATCGCCAACAAGGCGGACGCCATCCCCGGCATCGAGGACGACCTGACCGTGTGTCGCGAACTCGGCGACCTCCATTTTCCAACGATGATCGTATCGACGAAGACGGGCGACGGCATCGACGCCATCGGACCGTGGCTGTTCCGCAATCTCGACATCGTGCGGGTGTATACGAAGGTTCCCGGGAAAGAGCCGGACATGGACCGGCCGTACACCGTGCGACACGGCGCCACCGTCGCCGAGGTGTCGATGCTCGTCCACCGGGATCTGGCGGCCTCGTTCCACCATGCCAGGATTTGGGGCCGCGGATCCTACGACGGCCAGCAAGTCGGCAAGGAACACGTCGTCGAGGACGGCGACGTTCTCGAAATCCACGCCTAGTCCCGCGTACCCAGGGTTCACCACGCCGCATACGACGTCCTGAGCCCACAGAACGATCGGTGGGCACGACCGGCGGTCGCCGGCTCCGTGGTACGGTCCCGCGATGAACGCCCCACAACTCGTCGTGATCGGGACGCCGTCGGTCGACCGCATCGAAATCCGCGGAGAAGCGCTCCCGACGGTCGGCGGTTCGGGGTTCATCACCGCCGTCGGTGCGCGCCTTTGCGGTGTCACGGTCGGTCTTGTCGCTCGCGTCCCCGGACAGTTACCGGACGGCATCGCCGCAGCGTTCCACCCGGGAGGCATCGATCCCGGCGGCCTTGGTGTCGTCGACGGCCCCCTTCCCGCCTTCCACATCTCCTACGACGCCGACGAGCGGGCGGACTACCTGGCCATCCAATCCGGCAGCGAGGCCGACGTCGGCGCCGCTGATCTCCCGCGGCGGTGGCTCGACGCCGCATGGATTCATATCGGGCCGCTCGCTGCATCCACCGCGAACCAGATCCGATTCCTCGAAGAACTCATCGACCGCGGCTACCGGGGTGGAGTCTCTGCCGGCACGTTCGGCCGTGCGGCCGCTGACGAGCCGCATCTCGTCCACGATCTGTTTGAGGCAATCGATGTTGCGTTCCTCAACAGCGATGAAGCCGGTCGCGTCTTCCCAGAATTGATGCCGGTCGGCCCGGTCATCTGCGTCACGGACGGCGGCGCCGGGGTACGACGCTGGGATGGGTCGCAATGGACGACTCACCCGACGACCCCCGTGACCGCGTTCGACCCAACGGGAGCCGGCGACGCCTTCGTCGGCGGCTATTTGGGTGCCATGCTCTCCGGAGATCCCGACCCGGTGAAGAGCGGACTCCGCACGGCTGCACACGTGATTGAGGGTCCAGGGGCAGCACCGCTGATCGAACGACTACCAACGCACGCAGTCGTGGTTCCCGACCCTGTGTTCGAGAACGAGAGCGTGGCTCTTGTCGACACTGCCCGAAGCGCCGACATCGCCGCGAAGCTGCAGGAAGCGGCCGAGGCGGCCGCCCTCGACTTCTGCGGATCCCCGTTCCCCGAACGTGGCGACCCCGCAGCCGTCGAGGTCTTGGCCGTCGGAACTCTTCACCAATACGGCTTCTGGAAGGGGACCGACCGGGGCTACGGCGGCCCCATGTGGGCGACGATCGACGGGGTGAGGCGGAAGGGTTCCGACTTCATCTGGCATGCATTCACGAAGGCAGCGGCCGACGATCCCGAGGCGATCGAACCGGACCGACTCGCCGACGAGCCGCTGCTCTTCGACGCCATCTGCACCGACGATGACGGCGCCTGTCCGATCCCGGATGTCGGATCGCATCGGGCGTTGCAGCTGGCGTACGGGGCGTTCATCGCCGAGCGAGGCGGTATCAGATCGATCATTGACCAGGCCAACGACGCCGAGGATCCACTCGAAGCATTCCTCGATGTGCTCACGCAAACCCCCGGCTTCGGCGAGGACCCGCTTGCAAAGAAGGCGAATCTCCTGGCACTGATCCTGGCGAATCGGCCCGAGCGATTCCTCGACATGCGCGGCCCAGCCGAGATCGCCCCGATCATCGACTATCACATCATGCGGACGATGCTGCGAACCGGTTGCGTTCGGATCGTCGACGACGGCCGCCGCGCAGTGCTTTCCGGCCGCGCGTGGATCGACGCCGCCTCCGAAGCCGGGATCCGCCTGGCAGCACACGCGGCCATTCACGACTTGTGCGAGCGCTCACATCTCGATGTCGGAAGTGTCGATGGTTTCCTGTTCAGCCTCGGCCGCAGGGTTTGTTTGGAGACCGAACCGCCGAGGTGTAATGAATGCCCTCTTGCACCGGCGTGCGCGCGCAACGTCGAGTTGTTCCAGCCGATCTTCCGGACCACTGCCTACTAGTGGCCTGACTCGTCGGGCACACAACAAGACGCCGCGAGCACCAGCTCGCGGCGTCTTCATTCTGCGGGCTCAGGACGTCGAATAGGACGTCGCGAACCCTGGGTACGGGTTCTAGGACTCTTCGATCTCTTCGGCGACTTCTTCGTCGAGTTCTTCGGCGACTTCTTCGATCGCCGCTTCCTCTTCGTCTTCATCGATCGCCTCGTCGATGGCCTCTTCGACCATGTCGGCGACTTCCGGGGACCGCTTCACGGCGGAGATGACGGCATCCTGGATCTGAGCGACCTGCTCATCGGACATCCGGCCGGAAAGCTTCAGATCGAGATACTCTCGAATCTCCTCTTCCGACATGCCTGAGAACTTCTGCTTCTGGTTGACGACGAGCGCCACGACCGCGCCGATACCGGCGGCGAGCATGATGAGAATGAGCGTCCTGAGTCGGAACACCTTGCGCATGGGACCTCCTTGGTGGTGCAACAGCCCCATATCCTAACGAACAAGAGCCACACCGAATCTCGGGTCAGCTCCGAGAGCGGCGGCGCAACACCCACCGCCAGACCCATCCGAGGAGCGCCCCGAGCGCAATGAAGATCGCGACCACGATCCACAGCGGCATTGTCACCCCGAGGAACAGGAACTGGATCTCGACCTGCTCCCGGTTCTGGAACACGAACACGCCAAGGATCAACACGACCACGACCGTGACAATGATGCCGATCCCGATTCGGTCGTTTGACGTGTGGATGTTCTGAGGTTCTTCGTCCGTCATAAGCACTCCGTTCGGCCGCCGAAGGTAATCGTATCAGAGGCATCGCCCGCGGAAATCCCCGAGAACTACACGCGTGTGATCTATCGTCTGCCCACCGTGGATACTCTAGGAATCATCATCGCCTGGCTGTTGATCGGCCTCATGGTGACCGCATCGGCCGCCCTCTTCTGGGTGTCCCAGCGCTAACCAGCCGATCAACACGCGAGACAGCCGGGATCTGGGATCCCGGCTGCTCATCAATCTCCCCAGCGGATGCCGGGGTATCACGTTTTCTCTATCGGTGTCTCCACACGATGCGACCCTTCGTCGGATCGTAGGCGGAAACCTCGACCTCGACTTTGTCGCCGGCGATGATTCGGATCCCGCGGCCGCGCCGCATCTTTCCAGATGCCCGCGCAACAATCTCAAGACCCGAATCGAGACGCACCTTGAACTCAGCGTTCCGGAGTGTCTCGATGACTAGGCCCTGTGTGCGGAATGTGTCGTCGCCTCGTGCCATACGGTGTTGCTACCGACGGGGACGGGCCTCGTTCACGGTAAGGGCCCGGCCCTCGTGCTCGTGACCGTTGAGTTCTTCAATCGCCTTGGCGCCCTCGGCGCCGTCCGGCATTTCGACGAAACCAAAGCCGCGTGAGCGACCGGTGTCGCGATCGTTGATGATCGCTGCGGAATCTACGGCACCGTACTGACCGAACAGTGTCTCAAGGTCACCGTTGGTCGCGCGGAACGAAAGGTTCCCTACGAAGATGTTCATTACTACTGCCTCCAATGGGCATCGGCTCACGGACCATTGTGGTCCGCACACGGGCGGGTTCTGTCGACCTGCCTCGAACCAACAAGTGCCACGGCGGCAGCGGACATCCCTCTGTGCATGAGAACAATAGCCGCCCGCAGCTCAACTCGGCCATCCATTGCGAAAACCGTCGCCGACCGCGAGCTCACCGACCACGCGTCCACCCGTCCACCTGCCGCGGCAGCCCACCGCTAGCGTCCATCCGATGCCGACGGAAACGCCCATGCGCAACGACCACCGCACGATCGTTGGATGGGCGATGTACGACTGGGCGAACTCGGCGTACATCACGGCGGGGAGCCTCATCTTCGCCATCTACTTCGGTGACACGATCTACCCGAAGGATGGCCTGTCGCTCTTCGGGACGACCATCGGCGCCGAGGCCTTCTTCGGGATTCTGATCGGTGTCGGGGCGCTCATCCTCTTCCTCGCCATGCCGATCCTCGGAGCAATCGCCGACTACTCGAACTCGAAGAAACGGCTGCTCCAGGCATTCGCCTACTCAGGAGCGACGTTCGCCGTGTTGACCGCCGTTCCCGGCGCAGGCGACCTCGGCCTCGCCATATTCGTGGCGCTGATGGCACAACTGGGCTTCGTCTCGGCAAACGTCATGTATGAAGGTTTCCTCCCGGAACTGACCACCCCGGAAACCATTGATCGCGTCTCTGCCAAGGGCTTTGCCTATGGCTACGCCGGCGGTGGGATCCATCTGGTCCTGTCGCTGGCGCTCCTGTTCTTCGCCGAACCGCTCGGCATGGCCGAAGCGACCGCACAACGGATCGTCATTGTCTCGGCGGGTGTCTGGTGGGCCGCGTTCGCAACGTTCGCCTTCTCCCGACTGCGAGACGCCGGCTCGGCGCGAGCAGTGTCGGGCCAGGAGCAAGCGGCGCAGAGACCGATCGCATTCGCTCGGCTCGGCCTCGACCGAACGTGGCGCACGACGCGCCAACTCATCGGATTCCCGCAGTTGCTGCTCTTCGTCGTGGCGTTCCTGTTCTACAACGACGGCGTCCAGACGGTGATCAAGATCACTCCGGTATTCGCCTCCGAGACGCTGGACCTTTCGACGACGACCATCGCCGCCGTCTTCGTCATCATCCAACTCGTCGCCTTCCTCGGCGCGCTCGCATTCGGATGGCTGGCCGGAAGGGTCGGAGCGAAGCGGGCGATCCTGGTGTCGATCGGGGGCTGGACATTCGTGACGGTATTCGGCTACTTCATCCCTGCTGGCCAACCAGCGCCGTTTCTCGTGCTCGGCGTGTTCGCCGGTCTCGTACTCGGCGGCGTACAAGCGCTCTCGAGATCGCTTTACGGCTCGATGATCCCCGAGGAAGCATCCGCTGAGTTCTTCGGCTTCTACTCGGTGTTCTCGAAGTTCAGCGCAATCTTCGGCCCGTTGATCTTCGCCGTGGTCGATATCGCAACCGGATCGACCAGGCTCGCGATCCTGTTCCTCGCAGCATTCTTCGTGATCGGTGGGCTACTCCTCACCGCCGTCGATGTCGAAAAGGCCAGAGCCTCCCGGACCCGGTGGGTCTTGGATTGATCGGCCTCGCCGGTATCACGTGCCAGTACCGCATCGCCCGGCGGGCAACTCGTGGTCTGTTGCAGAAATGGCGGCTGGGTGTCTCCGAGGCATCGGCGTCATCTGGCAAGGACGCACAATGAAGGCGCAGTCGGGACTGCGTCGAGGCGTGCCGCAAGCGGCACGCCGGATCGGCGCTAGCCGGTACACGTCGAGGGCCGGAGAGACACGGTGCCCAATTCCGCGACAGACCACTAGGTTCTGAACTTGTGAGCGAGTCCACAGCCACCCCGTCGCCGGAGTCAGCCGGCACCCTCCACCGATCGTTGGGTCTCTACGCCGTGCTGACCATCTCGGTCGGCGCCATGATCGGTTCCGGCATCTTCGTGCTGCCCGGCCTCGCCTTCAAGATCGCTGGACCGTCGGTGATCCTGGCGTTCTTTCTCGCCGGCCTCGTCGTGCTCCCGGCCGCGTTGTCGCAGTCCGAGATGGCCACCGCAATGCCCGAAGCCGGAGGCACCTACCTCTACATCGACCGGGCAATGGGGCCGCTCATGGGAACGATCGCCGGATTTGGCGTCTGGTTCTCTCTCGTGTTCAAGGCGGCATTCGCTCTCGTCGGCTTGTCGGCATATCTCGAGTTCTTCTTCGAGCACCCCGAACGGGCCGTCGCCGCAGGCCTCGCCGTCGTACTCATCATCGTCAATCTCATCGGCATGAAACAGACCGCCGGATTCCAAGCATTGCTGGTCTCCATCGTCCTCGTTCTCCTGGCCGGGTTCATCATCCTTGGAACCCCCAACACCGATCCGGAACGATTCACGCCGTTCTTCTCCGAGGGGATCAAGGGTCTGCTCTCGGCGACCGCCGTGGTGTTCGTCTCGTATATCGGCGTCACCAAGGTTGCGAGTGTCGCTGAGGAGGTCAAGAATCCCGGCCGCAACATTCCGAGGAGCATCCTCACCTCGGTGGGCATCGCCATGCTCCTTTATCCGGCCGTCGTGGCTGTGATGGTCGGAGTGACGCCCGCCGCGGAGCTGGCCAATACCGAAACCCCCGTGCTCACGGCGGCCGAGCAGTTCCTCGGTTCGGCGGGGACGTACATCGTGGCGGGGGCAGCGGTCCTCGCCCTTCTCTCCATGGCGAATGCGGGCATGATTGCCTCGGCGCGCTACCCCTTCGCAATGGCGCGCAATTCGCTCGCACCTGCGTTCCTCACGCGCATTGGCAAGCGGTCGGGTGCACCGGTCGCCGGTATCGCTGTCACGGGCGTCGTGCTTGTTCTGCTCGTCCTGTTCGTGCCGCTGCTCGAGCTCGCCAAGCTCGCCTCCGCATTCCAATTGCTGGTGTTCGCTCTCGTGAACCTCGCCGTGATCGCCTTTCGCGAGAGCCACGCCGACTGGTACCGGCCCGAATTCAAATCGCCGCTATATCCGGCTCCACAGATCTTCGGGATCGTCGCTGCCCTCCTGCTCCTCACCCAGATGGGCACGCTTCCGCTCGTCGGCGCCAGCCTCTTCGTTGTCGTCGGGATCATCTGGTACCGCGTGTTCGGCGGTTCGCGAGCACCGAAGGACTCGGCAACACGCGACGCTCTCCGAATTCGTGAGAATGCCCGTCTGGTGCAGTCCACGGCGGCGGCCGTCGCGACAGGCGGGCGCAAGCACATCCTCGTACTCGTGCGGCGGCCGACTCGTCCCAGCCGTCAACACACGCTCTTCCGCTTGGCACTGCGTCTTGCCGCATCTCCCGGCGGCCATATCCACGTCATCAACTTCGACGCCAGAACTCGGCGGATGATCCCCACCGACGAGGATCGAACCCGGGCGCGGATGCTTGGCATCGAGGTCACGACCGAGCAGTACACCGATGAGGACCGCCGCGGCATGGTCCACGCGTTCGTCGAACGCGAAGGCGTCGATCTCTTCATCGCCGACCTTCCCCAGGAGTTGCGGGCAACGCGCCACGTCAATCGTGACCTGCGGTGGTTGCGCGAGCACCTCACTTGCGATTCGGTGTTCCTCCGCAACCGAGAGGTCGACAACATCGACCGAATAGCGATCCTCGGAACCGGGGGGCCCTACGACCCCGTCAAGATTGAAATGGCGGACCACATCGCACGCCACGAGCACGCCTCAATCCGTTTCGTCCACCTGATGCCGATCGATGCTCCACAGGCCCAGGCCGAATCTCTTCGTCGATACCACGAGGAGCTCGGAGAAGCGCTCACGGTGCCGTGGGACGACCGTGTCCAACCAACGGAGCATCTCGTCGAGACGCTCACCGGCCTGTCGCGTGGAGCGAACCTCGTGATTCTCGGGGCACCGACGCACCGGTTCCACGTCGTGACGGACCTCGCCGACACCATTGCCGAATCGGTTGACTGTCCGGCCCTGCTGGTTCACACACCGACGCTCGAGAAGCCGGGCATCGTGACGCGCTCAATCCAGTGGTTGATCGAGTAATCGCACGCCTGCCCCGGATCGGCCAATCGATTACCCGTCGGGCGAGCAATCAGTCGGCCGCTGCCTTCCAGGCGTCGCGCAACTTCACCTTCCCGCCGGAACGGAGAAGGGCCCCGGCGTAGACCCGCGAGCCGATCCACAGGAGTGCCATTACGGCCACCACCATTCCGATCACAGCGACACCGATCTCCCAGGGAAGCGCAACTCCGCTGGCGATCCGCATCGGCATCACGAACGGCGCCCACGGAGGCAGCATTGATGCGATCGTCGGAACGAGGCCGTCGGGGTTCTCGGCGCCGATGAGCGCGATGAAATAGCCGGGAAGGATCAGGGCGATCGGGAGCATCATGGCTCCCTGGAGGTCTTCCTGGCGCGACACCGTCGAGCCGACGGTGGCATAGAGGAAGGCATAGAACGCGTAGCCGAGGATGAACCAGAAGATGACGCCGGCGATGATCGGAATCCCAATCGCCGCAAGGTCGATGTCGCCGAGGTCGGCCAACTGCGCCGAGAGATAGGCCGCCCCGGCCAAGAGCAGAAGCTGCAGGAGTCCGAGCGCACCGATCCCGACGACTTTGCCCACGAGGATCTGCCAGGGTCGAACCCGGGCGAGGACGATCTCGACCACGCGATTCTGTTTCTCTTCGACCGTTCCCATCGCCACGAACTGCCCGAACATGAGGATCGAGATGTAGAGGGCGATGGTTCCGACGAACGCACCAACACGCTTGGCGTCCTCCTCGGGATCGTCCTCTTCGAGCGTGCTGACCTCGAACGGCACCGGTTCGACGACCGCCGAGATCTCCGCGTCCGAGAGCCCCAGGTTCGAGAGCGTCGACGACTTGACCGCGGTCGTCAGCGCTCCACCGACGAGCGCGGAGAGCCGCGCGGACACGTCGGTGTGGAACACGATCTCGCTCCCGTCGACGAGCACCACCGCCACCTCACCGTCAGTGACCGCTTCTTCGCCGGCGGCCGCATCCGGGAACCGCCGGATCTCGATATCGATCTCGAGCAGCGCCGCCTGGTAGGCCAGCGCCTGGTCGATGCCCGGCGGCTCGGTCCCGGCGATGCCGATCTTCGTGGCCTCGGTCTCATCGCCCTCGAGCAGATTCACAATCGGCCCGACCGCCAGAATCACCACCACGAGCAGACTCATCGTGATCAGGAACGTCTTGCTCGCCGCCCGGGTGGTGAACTCGCGTTTCGCCAACAGGGCAACCTGGCGCCATTGGTTCATGACTCCACCGCCTCACGGAAGAGGTCGGTGAGCCGCGGCGGTTCGAACATGAAGGTGTTGACCGTGCCCGATGCGCTTGCCGCCGCGAGGAGGTCGCCGATCGGCGCGTCACCGTCGACGATGCTGTGCGATCGTCCCTGAGCGTCAACCACCGTGGTGCCGGCCCCCGGGGGGATCCACGGCTGACCGTCGACGTCGATGGTCAATCTCCGCTTCGTTGATCGGTTCCTGATCTCTTCGAGTGATCCCGAGAGCACGACGCGGCCCTCGTTGATGATTGCGACGTCCTCACAGACGTCCTCGACCAGGTCGAGTTGGTGACTCGAGAACACGATCGTTGCCCCGCCCGATGCCAGCTCTCGCAGGGTTCCGGTCAGCGAGGAAACGCCAATCGGATCCAGCCCAGCGAACGGTTCGTCGAGAATCAGCAGCTCCGGGTTGGGGGCGAGCGCTGCCGCCAACTGCACACGCTGCTGGTTTCCGTGCGAAAGGTCCTCGAGCTTGGCGGATTCACGGTCGGCGAGACCGAGTACGCCAAGCCAGTGGTCGACGGCTTCGCCTGCGGCTTGCTTGCTCAGCCCCGACAACCGGGAGAAATGGATCAACTGATCCCTGATCTTCATCTTCGGGTAGAGGCCACGCTCCTCGGGCATGTACCCGAACCGGAGCCGCTGAGAGGGCCCCGCTGCACCGCCGTTCCACAACACGTGCCCGGAATCGGGCCGCACCAGGCCGAGAACCGCCCGCATCGCGGTGGTCTTTCCCGCGCCATTCGGTCCAAGGAATCCAAGGATGCGCCCACGTTCAACGGTGAACCCGGCGCCATCGAGCGCCACGACATCACCGAAGCGTTTCTTGAGATCGACGAGTTGGAGCATCAAGTGCCTCCGTCGCCACCATTGTGCCGACATGGGTCGCTCGACCCAAATCTCCGGGCACGCAGAGAATTGCTCAAAGAAATCGGCCGAACCGCCGATATAGAGAAGGAACCGGTGGGACGGCCGGCGGGGTAAGTAGTACCCATGCGGGATGATCCAACCAAGACCGCATCGGTCCACCTCACGAGGTTCAGAGAGCCCCCGCTTCGGCGGGGGTTCTGCTTTTTCAGGACAAGTAGCAAGTAGCAAGAGCCAAGAGGCTTCGCCAGATGGCGTCCGTTGCTCCGTCTGGCGACTGGCGGCTGACGATTTCTGTCCCGCTGGTAGCTACTGGGTCCGGCCCGACCTCGGCAACTCCACTACCACTCTCGCTCCCCCAAGCTCGCCCGGGCTCGCGAGGACGAGTGTCCCTCCCGAGGCCTCTGCGATGCGGCGCACGATGTCGAGCCCGAGCCCCGTCGAGTCGACCGTTGACGCGCCTCGCTCAAGGGCATCGGGCTGATCGATTCCGATGCCTCCGTCCTCGACCTCGAGCAGGAAGGCTCCGCCGTCACTTGAGCGGAGCCTGATGGCAAGCGGTGCCTGTTCCTCGGTGTGGGCGAACACATTCTCCAACATCGCGTCGATCATCGCCTCAGCGTCGACCTTGGGAACACTCACTCGAGCGCCCTCGACACCGACGGATACCGAGAACGAGCGCCCTTGTTCATCACTCAACGCCGACCAGTAGCGAGCCCGGTCCCCGACGACCTCGACAAGATCGCACCCGGGATCAATCTCAGTGCGCACTGGTCGGCGTCCCTCTCCAATGATGAAGTTCGCCGTGCGTTCGAGATCATCGAGATCATCGACGATCCGATCGGTGGCACGCCCCGGAGGGAGTGCCTCGGCATCGAGCTTGGCCGCCGTGAGCGGCGTTCTGAGCCGGTGCGCAAGATCCGCCGCCGTCTCACGTTCTTCTCGTAGGAGGTGCTCGACCTGCTCCGCGAGGAGGTTGAACTCAGCACCGACCTCCTCGATCTCCGGTGGACCCCCGGGAACGACACGGGCACTGAAGTCCCCCGCTTTGAGCCGGGCTGCGGCGTCGGAGAGTTCGCGAACTGGACGCACGATTGATCGTCCGAAGCGATCGGCCGCGAGCACGGACAACCCAACCAGCACGATGCCAAGCCCGGCAAGGATGAGCCACGACCGCCGAACACCGCGCATCAGGACGTCCGAAGGCGCCACCACGCGAACGACCGTGACCTCGCCGGACGCCCCGGCGACCGGAACGTAGACGGCCTCACCTTCGGGCACGGCAGAGCGGAACGCGGTCCCAGACCGTGCGGCGTCGAGATCCTCACCCGGCGGAACGTCAAGCCCGGCGACCGTTCCATCGAAAAAGATCAACGAGGCTCCGAGTTCGGTGAGCCGAGATTCACCGATCGCCCCCACCACAGCATCATTCGATGTGGCTGGCCCGATCACTGCTACCAATCTGGCGACGCTCTCGGCGTCTCGCTCGGCGCCCGTGACGGCACGATCGAACGCAAGCGCGCTCACCATGATCCCCAGTGGGACGAGGAACGCGATTACCACCATCGACGTGACCCCGGCCGTGACGAGGATGAGGCTTCGCCTCACGATCCGGGATCGACGAGGCGTACGCCGACGCCTCTGCGGGTGTGGATGTATTTCGGCTCGGCTGCGGTCTCACCGAGCTTCTTGCGGAGCCACGAAAGGTGTACGTCGACGGTCTTGTCGGCCCCTCCGTAGGGCTGGTGCCACACCTCGGCGAGCAGTTGGCGCTTGCTCACCATGCTGCCGGGACGCTCGGCGAGATACGCCAACAATTCAAACTCTCGAGCGGTGAGTTCGAGCGGCTGGTCCTCGAACCGGGCCTCCTGAGCATCGAGATCGATGGTCAAGTCGCCGACGACGAGCGTCCGCTGCGCCGGGTCCGGGCCCGACCGGCGGAGTACCGCCCGCACGCGGGCTTCGAGGTGCTCCGCGGAGTAGGGCTTCACCACATAGTCGTCGGCACCAGCGTCCAGCAGCCGGACGATTTCGGTCTCGTCGTCGCGGGCGGTCGCAATGACCACCGGAACGTCTGTGACCGAACGGATCATCCGGAGGGCTTCCGCCCCGTCGAGATCAGGAAGGCCGAGATCGAGCACGACCACATCGAATGCTCCCGATACCGCTGCTTCGATGCCGGACATGGCGGTGCCGACGGCATCGACTTGATGGCCCCGCTCCGCGAGTCGGCTCGACAGCGATTGTCGAATGCGCTGATCGTCCTCGATGATCAAGATGGCTGGCACAGCGCCACGATACCGACGCGGCCTCCCGCTAGCCGGCGTTCCTCTCGGATTTGACCCGCTGTTAGCCGGCCCTTAACCGAGGAAGTCCCCGGGTGCGTCATCATGGAGGCGTGCGACGCATGACCTACGCCCTGATTTGGCTTGCAGTGACGGCCACTGCCGTGTTCGTTGCCGCGGCCGCCGTCGGAAGTGTGCGCAATCAGGTCACCGATGCGCCGACGGTGATGGCCCCGACAACGACCATCATCGCAGGCGCCCCCACGATCACGGCACCCCCGCCAGCCGCCGACACGACAACGACCACCGCGCCTACCACCGCGACGACCGCCGCCAACACCACGACCACCGCTGAGCCGACCACGACCGCACCGACGGTCACGACGACGAGCCCCGCGGAACCACGGCCGACAACTACGACCACCACGACCACCACGCCGCCATCGAACCAGATCCGGTCGTACGACCTCGTCGGTGGCTCCGTCACCGTGGAGATCGGTGCGTCGGCAGCAGTCCTCGCCGGGGCGTCGCCGAAGGCCGGATTCAACATGGAGGTCGAGCACGACGGTCCGGAGAAGGTCGAAGTCGAGTTCAAGAGCACCGACCACGAATCGAAGTTCTCCGGCGAATTCAAGGACGGCCGCTTCGTCCCAGAGATCGAAGAGAGCGACCGAGACGAGGAAAGCGACGACCACGACGACGAGTAGCTGGCGACTGACGACTGACGACTGACGACTGGCACTGCTACTCCGCCACCGCTCCCTCCCAATCACGGTGCAGGGCCGCGTACACGCCGCCGCCCGCCACGAGCTCGCCGTGGCTTCCCCGTTCCACCAAACGGCCCGCGTCGAATACCAGCACCGTGTCCGCCGCTTCCGCCGTCGACAGGCGGTGCGCCACCGTGATTGAGGTCCGTCCGGAAGTCAGCCGTTCGATGGCACGCCGGATCTGGACCTCGAGCGCCGGATCCACGGCCGACGTGGCCTCGTCGAGGACCAGCAGATCGGGGTTCGCGATCCAGGCGCGGATGATGGCCACGAGCTGGCGTTCGCCGGCCGAGAGGTTGCTGCCGCGCTCGCCCACGTTGGCATGGATTCCTCCGGGGAGCGCCTCGACCCACTCGAGGAGGCCTAGATCCGCAATGGCCTTTCGGATGCCATCATCGCCGACACCCGGCCTGCCGTAGCGGATGTTGTCGGCCACCGTTCCGTCGAACAGGAATCCCTCCTGCGGCACATAGGAGACGCGAGACCGAAGCGAGTCGAAACGAACATGGTCGAGCGGCACGTCGGCTATCGCAATCGACCCGTCCGCCGGATCGAGCAGTCGTGTGGCGAGTTTGGCGAAGGTCGTCTTCCCCGAGCCGGTCTCTCCGACGACGGCGGCGCGCTCGCCGGCATCGATCCCGACGGTGACATCGGTCAGCACATCGTTGCCCGTTGGATACCGGAAGCGCACGGCGTCGAATCGAATGTCGAGCGGCCGGTCCGGCAGGTTGCTCCCGTTGATCGGGTCTGCCACGTCGATCGGCGTGTCGAGCAGATCGAGCACCTTCCGGAGGCCCGCGCCGGCGGATTGGGCCTGGTTGATGGTCTCCACGAGCATCTGAACCGGTTCGACCAGCAGCGTTACGAGGAACAGGAACGCAACGAGCGTTCCTGCGCTCAGACCCCAGGACGTGCCAAACACCACGCCCACCGCGACGACCGATGCGGTGATGACTCCGGCAAAGAGCTCAGCAGAAGAGAACAGCCCTGCGGCGAGTGCGCCTGCCCCGTATTCAGCCCGATACTGGCGATCGAGCGCAGTGCTGACCTTTCCCATGACCGCGGATTCCATCCCGAAGGCTCGCACCGTCGGCAGCCCCGCGGTGGCCTCGCCGATCACAGAGAGCGAGTCGGCAACCCGCTCGCGCACACGGTCGTGAGCCCGGCGGAGAATGCGCTGGAACCAGCTCAGCATCAGCGAATAGACGAGCACGCCGACGGTGATCATCAGGGCGAGACGCCACTCGTAGATGAGCATCACCGTCACCGCGAGCGCGATCTGAGCGGCGCCGAGGATCATGCCGACGCCGCCCCACTCCATGAACTGCTGCATGGTCTCGATGTCGGACGTGACACGGCTGACGAGGGCGCCGCGTCGTTCGGCCTGCACATGGAGCATTGACAGCTTGTGGAGATAGGCAAACGTGGTGACCCGCAGGTCGGTCAGTCCCGTAACGGACGAGCGAGCCAACCGCGCAAGCGATGTGCGCCGCGCCCACATAGCAAGGACGATCGCGACCAACGCGAAGACGCCCGCAGCGATCACCTCGGACGCGTCGATTTCGCTCGAGAGCAACACCGAGTCGACGATTCGCTGGATCGTGATCGGAACGACGAGCTGCAGCGCGGTGCCGACAACCGCAAGCACCAGCGTCAGCCCGAGGCCCTTGGAGAGAGCAGGAGCAATTCGAAAGGCGCGCCGCAGGACGTTTCCGGTGGATTCGCTCATGACGCGTCGTCCTCGGCTCGACGTGCGGCGTCCTCCTCGTAGGCACGCAGGAGCCGCTCGTAGCCGGGTTGGGTCGCGAGGAGTTCGTCGTGGCTTCCGTGGGCCACGACCCGGCCTTCGTCCATGAAAACGATCTCGTCGGTGAGAATGATCGAAGACCGGCGGTAGGCAACGATCACCACCGTCGACGGAAGCTCTGCACCCCGAAGGCCACGGAGAATCTCAGTCTCGACCGACGGGTCCACGGCCGAGGTTGCATCGTCGAGCACCAGCACGCGAGGCCGCCGAACGAGCGCCCTGGCAAGGGCGACTCGCTGGCGCTGCCCACCGCTCAACGCCGTGCCACGCTCCCCAATCTGCGTGTCGTAGCCGCTTGGCAGCTCGGTGATGAACCGCTCCACGCCAGCCAGGCGCATGGCCCGCTGGACGTCTTCCTCCGGAACGTCCGATCCCAACGTCACGTTGCCCCACACCGAGTCGTCGAACAGGAACGACTCCTGCGACACGTAGGCCACCTCGAGCGCAAGCTCGGATCGAGCGAACTCGCGAAGGTCGCGACCGTCGATGCGAATGGCACCATCGATCGGATCCCACAGACGGGCGAGCAGCATCGTCAGCGTCGACTTGCCCGAGGCAGTTGGGCCGACCACCGCCACGGTGCGCCCGGCGGGTATCTCGAACTGCACATCGCTGAGCACGGGCTCGCCATCGCCGTACGCGAACTGCACGGCTCGCGACTCGAGCTCCGCGCCGTCCGGGACCGGCCGGGCGGCAAGCGCTCCGTGATCGATGAGTTCGTCGGAATCGAGGATCTCTTGGACCCGGGTCCATGCGGCTTGGCTGTGCGCCATCTCGAAGATGACGAATCCGATGAGCTGGAGCGGGAATGCCATCAGTGTGATGAGGTAGGTGACGGACACCAATTGTCCGGCGGTCATTGCCGCGTCGGCCACGAGCATCGCTCCGGCAACGAGAATCATGATGTTGAGCGCAGCGGGAATCGACTCGACAATTGCCCGGAAGTTGGCGAACCGGACACCGATGTCGATGAGCCTCGTCTGTAGGACCTCGGAGGCCGCCCGGAAGCGATCAACCTCTTCGGCCTCGCGACCGAGCGCCTTGACGGTGAGAGCGCCGTCAATGCTCTCGTGAGCGATCTCGCTCACCGTTCCGCGTTCGTACTGCGCTCTCTCGAAGTCGGTGAACAGTGAGAACGCCCCCTGGATGTCGATCACGACGAGGATCGACAGTCCGATGAGCGCGATGACGCCGAGGATCCAATGGGTGGCGAAGACCAGAATGATCGTCCCGATGAGCAGAAGCGAGGCGCCGGTCGCGTAGGGCAGAGGGGCGAGAACGAACGTGCCGGTCTGCGTATCGACTTCGCTGACCGACAGCAAGTCACCCGTGGAGCGCCGGTCGTGCCAGGCCAGTTGCAACCGCAACTGGTGGGCGATCAGCTTCTCGCGGGCGTCCGCCCTAGTCCGAAACTGCAAGGCGCTCGCAGCCGTCCGTCGCAGCGTGATTCCTATGGCCTTCCACAGAGCGACGGCCATCACGGCGGCCACCGCAAGCGCCACCCGGTTTCCGATTTCCTCGCCACCGTCGAGAACCGGGATGATCACGAGGTCGGTGATCTTCCCGACCACCACCGCCGATGCAACGATCGCGGAGACGAACAAGACGGCACCGAGCACAGCAAGCGTGAACGACCATGGGTGCCACCGCACGAACTGCCGAATCAGCCGAATCCCGCCCGAAACAACGTCCCCCAACCGAGGGGAAGCAACCTCGCGTTGGGTGGAAGCGGTCATGACGGAAATGGTAGGGAAGGGTTGCCAGCCGTCAGTCGTCAGTCTCCAGTCGTCAGGCATCAGCTCGCAGCGATCGAACGCCGAGCGTGTGCGAGGCTTTCCTGGCGACTGAAGACTGACGACTGGAGTCTTTGTCTCCGCGCTGGACTATGTCACCCCCATCCACCACAATGGGGGCAACACAGGAGACGGCATGAACATCGAAGAGTTCCAGGTTCGAGCGCGGGCAATCGTCAATGACCCGCACCTCTCGTTCCACCAACGACGACACTATCTCGCCGGCCTGGCCGAGGAGGCCCTCGACTATCCGACGCTATCGCCGGACGCGGTCGACGCGCTCAACAAGCGGATCATCTGCGACATGTACGAGGGCCATGCCCCCTACCGCGGCCGCTACATCCTCCCGGATTACGCCAAGGCGTTGCGCAACGGCTCGGAGTTCCTCGAACTGGACCCGCCCGAGACGCTCGACGATGCACTGAACTTCCTCCTCATCATGTACACGCAGGTCCCGTCGATTACGGGCTATCCCGTGTACGTCGGTGATCTCGACAAGGACCTCGCATCGTTCATCGATGGCGTGTCCGATGAACACCTCTACCAGTCGCTCAAACGGTTCTGGATTGCCATGGATCGGATGCTCCCCGATGGTTTCGTTCACATGGACCTTGGGCCGGAGGACGGACGCATCATCCGGATGGTCTTCCGGATCGAGCGGGAACTGCTCCAGGTCGTTCCGAACCTCACGTTCAAAGTCGACCCGGACATCACACCCGACGACCTGATCCGCGATGCTGTCGAGACGGTCTTCGAGACCGCTAAACCCCACTTTGTCAACCACCCGATGATGATGCGCGACTTCGGCGACGACGCCTACGCCTCGGTGAGTTGCTACAACTCGCTGAGAATCGGCGGCGGCTCGCACACGCTGAATCGGTTGAACCTCAAAGAGGTGGCGCTCGTGCACAACGGCGACACCGAGACATTCTTCGAAGAGACGCTGCCGCGTTACGTTGAATTGAATGCCGAATTGATCGAGGCGCGCATCCGCTATCTGGTCGAAGATGCGAAGTTCTTCGAACACGACTTCCTGGCCAGAGAGGGCCTCATCTCCCTCGACCGGTTCTCCGCCATGTACGGCGTGTACGGGCTGGCCGAGTGCGTCGACATCCTCATGGACAACGCAGCAAAGCCGGGCCGGTACGGCCACGACGACGACGCCAACGAGTTGTCCTACCGGATCGTGCGCGCCGTTGCGGATCAGGTAGCCGAGCGCCCGATGCCGTACTGCGAAGGCAACGGCGGTCGCTGCATGCTGCACTCCCAATCGGGCATCGACGTCGATGTCGAGGTGACGGCGGGGACGCGCATCCCAATCGGGTCGGAACCGTCGATGTTCGAGCACATCGCCTGTGTGGCTCCGCACCACGATGTCTTCATGTCCGGTGTGAGTGACATCTTCCACGTCGAAGACACGGCGCGGCGCAACCCCCAGGCGGTCGTCGACATCATCCGCGGCGCGTTCGAGGAAGGGATGCGGGACTTCACGTTCAATCTCGACACGAACGGTTTCATCCGCATCACCGGCTACCTCGTGCGCAAGTCGGACGTCGAGGCGTTCGCCGACGAAGGCGGGCGTCACGGCTCGACCGTGTTCGCGGTTGGCTCCGTCGAGAACACCCATGTCTTGGATCGTGCGGTGAAGCGCGTCCTCTTCCGTGAACACCACACGCGGCCGCCTCAATAAGGTCCTCCGCTTCTCGACGGTCGACGGACCCGGCAACCGGTTCGTGGTGTTCGTGCAGGGCTGCAACTTCAACTGCGTCAACTGCCACAACCCGTACACGATCTCGGACTGCAACCATTGCGGGCTCTGTGTCGAGCCATGTCCCGAGCTTGCTCTCACCCTCGAGCCGGGTCCGCGTGTTATGGTGGACCGCGCACGGTGCACCGGCTGCGACGTGTGCATCGACGTCTGCCCGTTCGACGCGACACCGCTCGCCTACGAGGCCACCGTCGCAGAGGTAGTCGAACAGATCCGCGAGACCTCGAAGTTCATCTCCGGCATTACCGTGTCCGGTGGCGAGGCAACGCAACAGACTGGCTTCATCGTCGATTTGTTCTCCGCGGTGAAGGCCGATCCACAGCTCGCCCATCTCACCACCTTCGTCGACACGAACGGATCGGCACCGCGTACGGTGTGGGACCGGCTCGCGCCGGTGATGGATGCGGCGATGGTCGACCTCAAGGCGCTCGACGAGACCACACACATCCGTCTCACTGCCGCACCGAACGCCGAAGTTCTCGAGTCGATCCGCTATCTCGCCTCGATCGACCGGCTCTACGAAGTCCGACTGCTGATCATGCCCGGCTACAACGACGATGCGGCGACGGTCGACCGCACCGCCAGATGGCTTCGCGACGTTGATCCCGCCATGCGGATCATCGTGATCGGATTCCGGAGCCACGGCCTTCGACCGGGATTCGAGTATCTCAAAGAGGCCGAACCAAATGCAACGCGGCGCATCGGCGAGCGCATTCGCGGCTTCGGGTTCAACGACGTCGTCGTGGTGTAGCGGTCCTGGCCCCTACGGGAGCATGATCACGCGGGTGCCGACGTCGGCCCACCCGAACGTGAATTCTGCGTCATCGAAGTCCTGCCGTACGCATCCTCCGGACCGGAGCGTCCCGAGTTGTTCCTTCGTCTGGAGCGGCGAGTCGTCCGGGTTGATCGGGATCGAGTGGAATCCGTAGGGCCACTCCTCTCGGGCGAAGCGCACCATGTACTCCATGGTGATGCCGTCGTGGGGAGCCCACGCATACCGGGATTTCGAATAGACGTTGTATCGATCCGGCGTGGGCACGCCGCGTCGACCCGACACCTGGTGCGTCTTGGCGAGCTCTCCCGTTGCCTCGACGAACCACACTCTGGCTTCACGGTTCGCATAGATGATTCGGCGTCCCGAACCGACCGCTGGGTACGGCAGCGGAGGCTTCTCCGGGCGCACCGTGCCAGTCGCCGTGACGTATTCCGGAGAGTCTGTGAACGACACCACGAGACTCCCCCGGCTCATGTCGCCGTCGTGGAGCATCTCGATGAACGGTGCAACACCGCCCTCGCCCGATTCGCGACCCAACACCGACCGATAGAGGATGGGGATCAGCGCCTCGTCGGACGGGTCGCCGTGGCGGCCGATGAACTCCGTGCTCGTCGTGAATGCCGCAGCGATCGTTCCGAGCGGCAAGCCGTTCCAGTAGCGACGCGCCCAGTACTCGACTTCGAGGGCATCGGCTTCGCGCCCGAGCAGGCCGCAATAGAGCCGCACGATCGAGTCGGAGACGGCTCGGTCCGTTCGTTGCGGGCCCAGGTCGGCGAGCGCACCGGTCGGGGCTACCGCCGCCGTTGCGGCCGTCACGAGTGCGGAACCGCGAGTCCCAGAAGCTGCCCAGAGGCTGGATTCGTCGGGGTATCTCACCGACGCCATCGGCATGTCCTCAGCGTCGGGGTCCCCAACGATGATCGCCGGGTCTGCCACCGGCATCGAACCGGGTGTTAGAACGCCATGGTTCGCTTCTGAGTAGGTCGGGAACGACCGGCATCCGGCCACAGCCAAGCCGGAGGCTGCTTCGGCACGGGGAGGAGCGACAAACAGCACGGAGCCGATCACCGCAGTGGCCGCGAGGCACACAGCGAACGTTCTCGAAAGCGATTGGGCATCCATGAATCCCGAAACCTACCCGGCACTGTGCGCAAGGGCGAGGAACCACTAGTGCCGTCGGCGCTCGATCCGCAGGGTTTCCGCGGAGGTGGCAACCACGCCGCAGAAGGTGGAGGAACGGATGGGCTATCCCAACGGGCTATTCGGATGGGCCGATGTTGCGGTCCCAGATACCGCTGCCAGCGCCGCGTTCTACTCGGGGTTGTTTGGTTGGGACGCCATCGAACCCCCGGACGGCGACTTGATGCCCTACACCATGTTCATGCTCGACGGCCAACCCGTTGCCGGCATGGGCCCGCTGCATGCGGAGGACATCGAGGCAGGCCAACCGCCGGTGTGGTCTTCGTACATCCTGGTCGATGACGCCGATGCGATCGCAGCGAAGGCGCAGGAACTCGGAGCCACGCTGCTGATGGAACCGATGGAGATCCCGGGATCCGGGAAGATGCTGTTTGCAGTCGATCCGGTCGGCGCCGCGATCGGGTTCTGGCAAGGCACCGGACATCAGGGTGCCGGCGTCTTCAATGTCCCCGGGGCGATGTCATGGAACGAGCTGGCATGTCGCGACGTCGACGCGGCCAAGACGTTCTACACCGAGCTCCTTGGTTGGGGAATCGGCGTTCAGCAGTACGACGACTTCACCTATTCGGTTGTCATGGTGTCAGAGCGCTCCAACGGCGGCAATTACGACATGACCGGCATGTTCCCGGACGCCGTACCGCCGCATTGGTTCGCCTGGTTCACCGTTGACGGGACCGAGGCCGCCGTGGAACGGGCCGTGTCGCTTGGCGGATCGATCCAGCGCGAGCCCTTCGACTCGCCGTTTGGCCGCATGGCCCTCATCAGCGACCCACAGGGCCCAACCTTCGGAATCGTGACGATGGACAGCCCAAGGAGCAAGTAGCAAGTAGGAAGTAGGAAGACAGAAGCAGGGTCCGGTCTTGATACTTGCTACTTGTGTCTTGCTACTGGCCGGGGACCGGCGCCTCCCGACTGACGACTACCGACTGATTGTCCCTTGTCAACTCTCACAAACGCGCGGACGATAGGCGTTAGGCAACGTGAGGAGCGTCGTGAACAAGAACATCACCATCGACGTGTACATCGAGGAAGACGAGACCACGACCACCGTTCGGACGATGCTCGATTTGATGGGCGATCATTTTGAAGCGAAGGGTCGTGCGCGACGGAATCCGATTGACGATCCGATGCCGGTCGTCGGCGAGGAGCTGGCACTGGCGCGGGCGCTGAACGGTCTTCAAATGCAGGTCATGGAAGCCGCGCAAGACAAGATCGCCCGGTTCCTGACCATCTGATCAGCGCCAGAGCGGGACCGGCGGCAGATCAGCGAGACTGCGCAGGTAGGTCATTGCGGCCTCCGACGTGCGCTTGGCCTCGATCACGAAGACACCGTAGTCGGGGGGCGTCTCAGGCATTTCGCTTGCGGCGAAGCGTTCGTATCCGTCGCCGGTCTGGTAGTAAAGCGTCCGCCGACGCCCAGAGCGACCAGGACCACGATGCGATTCGATGCCAACAGCGCGTCCCGGATCCGCCCCGTCGAACACCTGGGTGGGGAGACGCCATGCCATCCGAGCTAGGTCGTTCGCCGAGTTCTTCGGGAGGTCTCCGAGGTCACCAACCACGACGAGTGAGAACGGAGCCGGCTCGGGCTCCGGGATATCGACGACGAGGCCGCTGTCCGGTTCGATCGTGAACTCAGGGATCGGCCGTGGCATCGACGTGTGTTCGACCATCTGGAACCGACGTACGAGTTGATCGACCACCGACTGCCGCAGGGTGTCTCCGACGACGATTACACGGGAAGGATCGAAGTGGTCGAGCGCCTCCGCCGTGACCAGTGGGATGTGGTCCGGCTCGGCAAGGAGGAGCGGCCCGGAGAGGTTGAGATTGGTAAGACCACCGGCTTGTAGCAGTTCGTAGTCGGCCCTCGTCATGATGTTGACCACGCTCGCACCATCGCTGTAGGCGTAGGTTGCGATCGCGGCGGCGGTTGCGATCGGGTCTTCGGTAGTCGTGCGCTGGTAGCGAACCGTCTCGGCGGCCTTCAGCGACTTGTAGGGATCGACCGGCAGTCCACTCGGCATCCGAATCTCGAAGTGAACATGCGGCGGCGTGAACTCGGCGTTGCCGGAGTCACCGACCCATCCGATGATCTGACCGGCCTCGACCCATGTGCCGACCTCGAGCCCAGGGATGATGCACTCGTAGTCGGTGTCGTCATAGCCGGGGGTGTCGTTGTTGAGGTGGACGTAGCGGGTGTACCAGCGATCACGGCTCGTGATCTCGATGTTGCACCAATCGCGGTCGTCACGAATCAGACGGATTCGTCCATCGTGTGCTGCAACGATCGGCACACCCTTCCACCCGTAGGTCATGATGTCGATGCCGTGGTGCTCGCGCTCGCAATTGTCGCGGCACGCGCCGAAGCTTGGGTGGTAGTAGTTGATTCCAACCAGTGGGAACACGATCTTGCGGGTGACGTCAACTCGGCGGACCTGGTGCTTCGGCACGCCCGGCTCCTCGAAAGGATCCTCCGGCAAGTCCTCGTCAGCCGGCAGCGCCTCGTCTGGGGCCAGGTCTAGGGGAGGCAGGTCGGCGGGGGGTTCGTCAGCCGGGGGCGGCTCGGATGCGTCCGGGATCGTTGTCGTAGTGGTCGATGCGTCCGGGATCGTTGTCGTAGTGGTCGATGCGTCCGGGATCGTTGTCGTAGTGGTCGATGCGTCCGGGATCGTGGTGGTGGTCGTCGGCGGCACCGTGGTGGTCGTCGGCGGCACCGTGGTGGTGGTCGTGGTGGTCGCCTCGGGTGGCGTCTCGTCGTCTGCCAACGCGACGGGCATGCCCGCCATCAGCACGGCGGCCAGCAGTACCACCAAGAAGGTTCGTTGCATCAGAATCAGATCGGCCGATCCGGAGCAGGCCTGTAGGGATTCGCGACCGTGCGGCCGCGCCATAATGGCCCCGGGCTTTGCACGGAGGGCGGGATGGGATCGAGTCTCGGATCACGGCGGCGGCGTTGGTCGCTCGCGGTTGCCGTTGGGCTGAGCTACGTGATCGCCGCCGGCCTCATCGCGTAGCGATCGATCGTCGTGTAGCGGGCTACGACAATCCGCGGCGCTTCGCCTCTTCGGCGATCGCATCGTCGGAGTAGCGCAGGAGGTCCGGGTTCCAGTCGATCCGCTGAATGGGTGCGTCGGCGGTCTCCGCGAGCAATTCCTCGATTGGATCGCGCAGCGTACGCGCCCAGGCGCGTCCACGGGCGCTCGATCGCAGGCTCAGGGTGGCGTCGGCGTTCACGGTGTAGACCCGAGCTTCGATCGCGGGATTCGCCCGGCTCCCCTTCTCGCCGTAGACGAGAATGACCCGTCCCGGCTCGACATCCTGGATCCCGCCCGTTGCGATGAAGTCGCCGTCGTACGCCCAGCCGGTCGCCAGCGAGTCGTCGACGTTGGTGACGGCCTTCGCCCAATTCTTACGGCGTTCGTCTCCCACGAGCGGGATTTCAACGGCGACGGTGAACGGAACCTCCATACCCAGCGAGGCTAGCGAATACGCGTAACCAGGGTTCGCAACGTCGCATACGACGTCCCCAGCCCACAGAATGGACGGTCGCTGCGGCCAGTCGACCGCACACGGCTCCAATCGGTGGACTTCGGGCAGTCTGGCGGTCATCCGCCTTCAGCCACGAGCAGACATCCCGGACTGCACCAAATCAGCGTTCAAGTCTGACCCCCTGTTTTGCCGAATCAAGAAGGAGGAGGCGACAGCATGAGCCGCTCTGCCCGAAGCTACGCGTCGTGGATACCTGCCGCGTTCGCTCTGGCGGTGGCCGTCGTCGTGCTCGCCCGCTGGGCTCTCACTCTCGAAGGGACGGCCCGTGCAGCCACCGTTGGGATGCTCGCGGCGCTCGTCCCGATCGCTGCGATTGTCGGCGCGATTGCCGCTCAACGGCCACTCCGGCGTCAGGTGGCCGAGCTCGAAGCCAAGGTCGAAGAGGAACAGGACGCTCGACGAGTGCACGACGAGATCTACGGCCGGTTCATCGATGAGCTCCGAGCTCCGCTCACCGCCGTCTATGGATTCTCACGGCACCTCGAAGACGCCGGGATCTCGAATATCTCGGATGCTGAGGAACTCATCGGAATCATCTCGCACGACGCAACCGAGGTAGTTCGCAAGGTCGAGAACATCGCGACCGCCGCACAGATCGAAGCCGGGATCTATCAGCCGAGTCCGAAGGCCGTGGATCTCGGTCGCGAGGTCACCAAAGCCATAGACACGCTCGGCCAATCGCGCGTCGCCGTCTCCGTCGACGCGCAGTCAGCAACCGCTTGGTGCGACCCCGGTGCCATTCGACAGATCGTCCTGAACGTCATCCACACCGCGAGCGAGGCTGCCGCCAGAATCGCTCGCATCGACGTGGAGGAACGCAACGGACTCGCGATCCTGTCGGTGACCGACGACCGCATCCACCAAGACCACGACGAACCAACCGCCGCCGATCTGCTCGGCAGCGCGGGATCACTTTCGGCGCGGATGCTCCCAACGTTGGTCGAATACCAAGGGGCCACCATGAACACCGCACGGACCCTCGGGTGGACCAACACCGTGATCCGATTCCCGGTGGCGACTCCGGCACAGCGGTCTGATGACTTCCGCCCACCACGCAACGTCAAGACCTCAGAACGCCGCCGGTAGTCAGGTCTCTCGATCGAGCAGCGCCTGTTCGAGCGGACCCTTCTTCCTGGTTAGGAATCGCAGCGCCTGGATCGCCAGAATCGCACCCCACAGTGCAGCGACGTAGAAGAACCACCAACCACCACCGTTGAGCACATCAATGAGAAGCAGCGCCGTCACGACAAAGGCGTAGACCATGGCATGCCGGACGAATCGCATGCGACGGCGCACGCGCTTGCGGGCCTCGCGTGCGTCGATTTTCTGCCGCTTGCCCTCATCGCGCACTGCTCTCTCAACTGCAGCACGGGAAATTCCCACCTCCTGCGCCACATGCACCAGCTGGTCGAACGTGAGACCGCGATCGGTCGGGTCGTTGACGAGATCGTCGAGTCGCGAAGCAACATCGATGATGTCACCAACTTCGTCACGAGCGAAGCGCCGCTCCTGCTGCTGTGCGTCCACAAGGCGAGTCTACGGCGACCGCCAAGTCAGTCTCCCGTGAGATCGAGTTCGACGATGTCGAGCCCGCCGAGATCGAGGAAGCAGGTGCGATCTCGCAAATGGGCCGATTGCTTCTGATACCGGGATATGCCGGGTTCGCCCGACGCTCGGGTATCACCGACACGCACATTGCCCTTCACGGGCGGCACTTCAGCCAATCGTCGCACGATGACGTTGAGGTCAGTCTTCATCCGGTCCTCCTCCGGCACGACCAACCGCCCAAGCCCTACCCCACCGTACCCCAAAACCCCCGACCTGCGCGGGAAATCGAAACTCAGTAGCAAGTACGGGAACGATCGAAGCGCCAAGGTGCAGCGGTCCGGTCTTGCTACTTGATACTGAATACTTGATACTTCCTCCATGCACAACGACCTCAGAAACGCTGTTCGGGATGGGTTCGGTCAGGTTCGTAGCGAACTCGAAGAACTCGTCCGTATCCCGTCTGTCTCTGCCCCGGGCTTCGACCCGCAACAGGTCAGGCGCAGCGCCGAACGCATCGGCGAACTGCTCGAAGCGTCCGGGTTCGCCAACGTCCGCCTGCTCGAGATCGGCGGTGCCCACCCGGCGATCTACGGCGAGATCCCGGCGCCGGAGGGCGCCCCAACGGTCCTGCTCTACGCGCACCACGATGTGCAGCCACCGGGCCCCGAGAACGAGTGGGAGACCACGCCGTTCGATCCGATTGAACGCGACGGCCGACTCGTCGGGCGGGGCACCGCGGATGACAAGTGCGGCGTCGTCATGCACCTTGGAGCGGTTCGCTCATTCGGGGGAGACCTTCCCGTTGGCGTGAAGGTGTTCATGGAAGGTGAAGAGGAGATCGGCTCTGCGAATCTCGGAGCATTCCTCGCTGAGTATCAGGAGCTCCTCAGCGCCGACGTCATCGTGATCGGAGACTCGGGCAACTGGGCAGTCGGCACTCCCGCCCTCACCACGTCGCTGCGCGGACTCGTCGACTGCGTCGTCGAGGTTCGCACCCTGGAGAACGCAGTCCACTCCGGCGTGTTCGGCGGTCCGATCCCCGACGCGATCACGGTCCTCGCCCGTGTGCTCGCTTCGCTCCACGACGAGCGCGGGAACGTTGCCGTGCCCGGCCTCGTGTACTCCCCCGCAGGCCAGCTGGATCTCACCGAAGCTGAAGTCCGCTCGCAAGCCGGTACGGTCGAAGGCCTTGAACTCGTGGGCAACGGCAGCCTGACTGCCCGACTCTGGGATCAGCCCGCCATCTCGGTGCTCGCAATCGATGCGCCGCCGATCAGCGAAGCAATCAACCAGCTCGTCCCGTTCGCACGCGCCAAGGTTTCGATGCGTATCGCGCCTGGGCAGGTTCCGAAGGCCGCACTCGCGGCGCTGGTGACACACCTCGAGGCGAACGTGCCGTGGGGAGCCGAGATCACGATCACGCCGGGAGCGCTCGGCGACGCATGCCGACTCGAAACGACCGATCGGGCATCGCTGATCTTCAAGGAAGCGTTCGAGGTCGCATACGGCACCCCGACCGTCGAAATGGGCGTGGGCGGATCGATTCCGTTTGTCGCCGCGTTCGAGGAGGCATACCCGAACGCGTCGATATTGCTCACCGGGGTGATGGACCCCACCAGCCAGATCCACGCGCCCAACGAGAGTTTGAGCCTCGCCGACCTCGAGCGAGGAATCCTGGGCGAAGCGATCGCACTACGGATGCTGGCCGAGGACGAGTGAGTCACATTGCGGCGGCTGCATCACGGCCGGATTGTCCGGTCTGATCCGCCGACGCGAACCGCCAACAACCAATAACAGTGTTGGCGCCGTCAAGCTGGGACCGCTCCTACGCTTTGGTCATGCATCGCCGGTCCCTGGTGGTCCTCTTCTCCATCGCACTCGCTGCGCTCCTCGCCGCGGCGTTCCTGATCGCGACCGACACGGAACCCGAGTCATCGTCGACCACGTCTCAGGCTGAGCCAGAGCCAAACCCTTCGACGCCGGATCGTGGCGATGCCGCAGCGACACCGACCACGATCTCAGCGGAGACAACGGTCACGGCAGCCACCACAAGCACCACGACACCCTCAGTCACCGTCGGCCCCGGCGACACGGCGTGCGATCCCTACGGAGAGATCACACGTTCCGGAACGGTGGAATCCACCGACCTCGTCGAGGCATCCGGCATGGCGGCAAGCCGCACGCAACCGGGCACGTTCTGGGCACACAACGACTCACGCGACGGCGCCCGCGTCTACGCAATCGGGCCGGACGGAACCGACCTTGGAGGCTTCGATGTCGAGGGAGCGTTTGCATTCGACTGGGAAGACATGGCGGCCGGTCCTGGCGGGGACGCCGAAACCTCATCGTTGTTCTTCGGAGACATCGGCGACAACTTCTCCATCCGGGACGGGCAGATCACGGTGTACCGAGTCCGCGAACCTGATCCTGCGGCGCTCGACGGTCCGATCGAGGGAGCGGAGGCTCTGGAGTTCGAATACCCCGACGGTGTCTTCAACGCCGAGGCGCTCTTCGTTGCCGATGCCTCGATCTACATCGTGACGAAAGACCGGGACGAAGCACGTGTGTATCGCGGAGACGCCACGCGCGATGCCGCGGGCATCGAGACCCTCGAGTTCATCACTTCGCTTGGTCTCGGGGCCGAGGTGAGCGGTGCGGACGTGTCGTGGGACGGATCCACGATCGCCCTGCGCGGCTACGACACCGTGTGGCTCTGGCACCGTGGCGCGGGAGCGTCGGTGGCCGAGGCGCTCAGCGCAGATCCGTGCAGCGCTCCGTCACCGGATGAGGTGCAGGGTGAGTCGATCGCGTTCCGTGGCGACAACGCGTATGCAACCGTCAGCGAGGGCAGCAACCCGGATCTCTTCGTGGTTCCCTTCGGCAACTAGCGGGACGCCGGATTCGCCCACACTCAGGCTTCATTGCGCACCACCGCGTGCCGATAGAACACGATGTCCACGGTCAATTCATCTGCTCCGCTCGCCGGAGAGCGACTACTGGTATGGATCGTGGCATTTCTCTCTTTCGCGACGGCTGTTTTGTACGTCCTTGCCGGATTCCGCTCCGGCGACTGGCGGTTCGTCGTTGGTGCGCTGGGCCCGGTCCTGATTGGGGTGCTCGGCGTGGTCTCGGCGCGAGTGGGCAGGGGTCATCTGCTCCCGGTGCTGCTTGCCACCTCGGCAGTCATCGTCGTCGAGAACCAAATGCTGTTCGTCGAGGACTTTTCAAACGCTTCGTTCATACCCCTGGCCGTCATCGGTGTCGCCGGAGCGTTCTACGTACCGACCCGGTGGGCAGTGCCGTACGCCGCTGGCTATGCCGTTGCCATGTTCTCCACTCGCGTGCCGTGGGCGCACAACGACACGAATCTCCTGCAGGCAACGATCGCCGCCGCCACCGTGTTCGTCGGTGCCCTGTTCTCCGCGTGGATTCGCAGAGGCTTCGATCGACGTGGGGAGCGACTCCGCAGCCTGTTCCAGCATGCGCCGGTGTCCATGTGGCAGGAGGACTTCTCGGACGTGGCGACTGAGATCGAAAGACTCCAGAGCCAAGGTATCGATGATCTGGAGAGCTACCTCCGCTCCACCCCGGAGGCGGTCCGCCGGCTGGCAAGCCTCGTGGAAATCAAGGATGTCAACGAAGCTGCCGTTCGCCTCACCGAGGCCCCCGACCGCTCGGTGCTCGTTGGCCGGTTCGCAATGGACACCTTCTCGCGCGGTGCCCTTGAGTCGTTCATCCCACAGTTCATGGCGGTGGCAGAGAACCGAGAGAGCGTGACGACCGAACTCAACGGCGGCCTCACCGTCACCGGTCGCAACATCGAGGCACTGATCGTGTGGAGCGCACCGCAGATCGATGGTGCGGTCGATCTCACCGATGTCACCGTCGCCATCGTGGACATCACACACCAACGCGAGACGGAGCGAAGGCTCCAAAGCCTCGTCGACAGCAAAGACCAGCTCGTCGCGACCATCTCGCATGAGATCCGCACGCCGCTGACCGCGGTCGTCGGAATCGCGGATGAGCTGAGGAACCCGCGGACCACGATCGACGAAGCAGAGCGTGCGGAGTTGCTCGAGCTCATGGCCGATCAGAGTCTCGAGGTGTCCCGCATCGTCGATGATCTCCTGGTCATCGCACGATCCGACGCCGGAAACTTGGTTATCGAGCCCCGGCCTCTGCGCCTTGCCGAAGAAGCCCCGTCGGTTGTGCGGTCGCTTGACGAGCGCATCCCGGTCGCGATCGAAGGGGACCCGGTCGTCGTTGCCGATCCACAGCGCGTCCGGCAGATCATCCGCAACCTCGTCACCAACGCGCAGCGCTACGGCGGTCCCCGCATTCGCGTCGTGGTCAAGGAACAGGGCTCGCGCAGTGTCGTTGAGGTTCGCGACGACGGCAGCGCCCTGCCCGCCGCTGGACGCACCACGATGTTCGAACCGTACGGCCGAGCGGAGGGGCGCCCAGTCCTGGCGAGTTCCGTCGGCCTCGGGCTGACCGTCTCTCGCAGACTTGCGCGGCACATGGGAGGCGACCTCACCTACGACCACGACGGACACGAGGCCATCTTCGCCCTCACGCTCTCGAATGCGTCCCTTCCAACGCCAGTGTCCTAGTGGTGAAGTGCGCCCGGCCGGTTCAGCCGGCAACGAGCGCTGGATCAATCTCCGGCTGATCGATACGGCAGGTACTCCGGCGTCCACATCTCCGCATCGATGTCCTCTTCGAGTGAGTCGACGGGTTCGGCGACTCCCTCCGCGATCGCTTCCTCGGCGACGGCAATCGCGACGGCCCGGGAGACGGCACGCACGTCTTCGATGTTGGGATAGATCTGACCCATGGCCAGAAGGTCGTCGCTGACCTGGTCGGCGAGGGCGTATGCGCCGGCAAGGAACATCCGGTCGGTCACCTCGCGTGCCTTGACCGTCACCACCCCAAGGCCCATTCCCGGGAAGATGAAGACGTTGTTCGCCTGTCCGACTCGATGTTCGACGCCGTCGTATTCGACCGGAGCGAACGGGCTGCCGGTGGCGACGATTGCCCGCCCTTCAGTCCAGTTCAAAGCCGCTTTCGGAGTCACTTCGGTGCTGCTCGTCGGGTTCGACAGAGGAAGGATGATCGGCCGGTCGACGTGGCGCGCCATCTCAGCGATCGCGTCTTCGCCGAACAGACCGGGAGTACCGGACACGCCGATGAGCACCGTCGGTTTCACGTTGCGCACGACGTCCATGAGCGACGGCAGCGGCATGTGCTCATCCCAATCGGCGATGTCGTCGACCGGCGTGGCGAGTCGCTGCTTGATGTCGGTGAGGTTCCTTCGGTCCTCGAGAACGAGGCCTCGGCTATCGAGCACGTAGATGTGCGCCCTGGCTTCGTCGATGTCCATTCCGGCATCCGCCATCGCATGCGCAATCTGCTCGCGTATCCCGTAGCCGGCGGATCCGGCCCCTGCCATCACCACGCGGTGGTCGGTCAGCTTCCCGCCGCTATGGCGCGTCGCCGCAATCAATCCACCGACGACCATCGCAGCAGTTCCCTGGATGTCGTCGTTGAACGACGGCAGGTAGCGGCGATACAACTCGAGGTTGTGAAACGAGGTGCGGTTCGAGAAGTCCTCCCACTGCAGGAGGGCGTCGGGGAAGACCTCCTTCACGGCGTGCACGAACTCTTCGACGAGTTCGTCGTACGCCTCGCCGCGCAGGCGCGTCTCGCGATAACCCAGATACAGCGGGTCATCGAGTAGCTCGGCGTTGTTGGTGCCGACGTCGATGGAGATCGGGATGCAGCGAGCCGGGCTGATCCCTGCCGCGGCCGTGTATAGCGCCAGCTTCCCGATCGGAATGCCCATCCCGCCCGCTCCCTGGTCGCCGATGCCGAGGATTCGCTCGTTGTCGGTCACGACGATCACCGGCGGCTGCTCGACGGCGCGCGACAGCAGCAAGTCGGCGATCCGGCCCCGGTCACGAGGCGTGATGTACATGCCGTGGGCCGACCGATACAGGCGGCTCCAGTACTTGCATGTCGACGCCACGGTCGGCGTGTAGATGATCGGCACGGATTCTTCGAGGTTGTCCATGACGAAGCGATAGAACAGCGTCTCGTTGCGATCCATCAGGCTGCTCAGGTAGATGTTCTTGTCGAGCTCGGTGACCTTGAGGTCCATCTGCGTGCGGACCCGAAGCAGTTGCTCGTTGAGCGTCGGAATGTGATCCGGAAGCAACCCTCGCAGACCGAATGCCCTTCGCTCGTCGCGAGAGAATGCCGCTCCCTTGTTGAGGAATGGGTCGTGCAGGAGAGCATCACCCCGCTTCGTAACCGGTAGATACCGTTCGCCCGTCTCGTGATCAACGAGAGGCCGGAAGTTCATCGATTCCTCCTGGATCGGTGCGTTGGAGCATTCGAGCCCAACTAAGGCAGCATATTGAACGGGCGGGCGCCCACTCAGGGCCGTTTGGCCGCTTCGGAGACGCCGGCTCGTCGGCCGCATCGGTTACCGTTCAGACCATGTCGTCCTTCCGAAGCTGGATCTCGAACTTCCTCGCGCAACGAGGGACGACGGCATTTCTGATCGCGGCGCTCGTGCTCGGCGTGCTCGTCGGGCTCGGAGCCTCGGTGTTGGTGTGGGCGATCGCAATCGCTCGCGGAGGCTTTGGCGCCCTCGACGACCTGCTGGGGTGGAGCAAGTGGTTCATCTTGCTCTCGATTCCGCTCGGGCTGCTCATTGCGTGGGCCCTCGATCGCCGCTTCGGACCGGGCGTGTCGAGCGGCGGCGTGACCGAGACCATGGTCGCCGAAGGCCTGCACGGCGGCTACCTGCCGACCCGCCTGATCCCGACGAAGATCATCGCCACCGCGGCAACACTTGGCGCCGGCGGCTCGGGTGGTCGCGAGGGTCCAATCGCGCTCATCGGAGGAGCGATCGGATCGTCGTTCTCCCGCTACACCGGCTTCGGCCAGGACCACATCAAGAGCCTGGTTGCGGCAGGGGCAGGCGCCGGGATTGGCGCCTCGTTCAATGCGCCCATCGCCGGCATGCTCTTCGCCATGGAGGTGGTCCTCCGGAGCTTCTCCGTTCGCCACCTCAACGCGATCGTCATCACCTCCGTAATCGCCGCCGTGACCGCCCAGACACTGGTCGGCGACGAGCAGATCCTGACGTCCCCGGCCCACGATCTCGATGACCCGGCGCAGCTGATCCTGTACGCCTTGCTCGCGCTGGTCGCGGTGTTGTTCGGTGTGCTGTTCCTCCGCGTGCTGGCAACCACCAGTGGGTTCCGCCTCAATGAGCGACTCCCAGGGTGGCTGATTCCGGTCGGGGCGGGTCTCGGCATCGCGGCGATCGGACTTGCCGAACCGGAGGCTCTGGGCACCGGACAGGAGTATCTCTCCGGACTCCTTTCGGCGACGAGCGACACCGAACTCATCTGGTGGTCGCTCTTCATCCTTGCCGGAGCGAAGATCGTCGCGACGTCATTGACCCGGGCGGGGGGAGGTTCGGTCGGCACGTTCATGGCGGCGCTGTTCATCGGCGGCTCGGTCGGGGCAGGATTTGCGAACCTCGTGGATCCGTTCTGGTCTTTCTCACAGATCGATCCGGGCGCGTTCGCCGTGGTGGGCATGGCCGCCACCTTCGCGGCCGTGGCGCGAGCGCCATTGACATCGGTGATCATCGTGTTCGAGGTCACCGGCGACTACGGGCTGGTGCTACCGCTCATGCTCGGCGCAGCGCTCGCGACGTTCCTCGGCGACCGCCTGCACACCGACTCCGCCTACACGATCGAGCTCACCCGAGCCGGGATTCATCTCCCGACAACGCAGGACATCGACCTCCTGGACACGGTGAGTGTCGCGGATGTGATGACGATCCTCGACGAGTTCGCCACGCCGTCCATGACGATCCTCGAGGTTGCTGACCTTTTCGACCAACACCACCACCACGGACTCCCGGTGATCGAGAACGATCGATTAGTAGGTGTCATCAGCATTGGGGATGTCGAGCACGTCCAGGTGCCGAGCCCGAACGTGACCGTCGGGGAAGTCATGACCCGCAAACCCATCATTGTCACGCCCGAACTCCCGGTATCGGCAGCGCTGGCCCGCATGGCGTCCTTCGGCCTCGGGCGGCTCCCGGTGGTCGAGGACGGTGACCCGACCCACGTCATCGGGATGTTCCGGCGAGAGTCGGTCGTCCGCGCCTACCACCACGCCCTCGGCACCGCGACCGGACGCGAGTTGTACCGGGAACGCTCACGTCTCCGATCCCAACCGGGGACGTCGTTCTTCGAGATCGCGATCGTGCGAGCGTCCCCGGTCGCGGCCCAGCGCGTACGGGATATGCCGTGGCCGGACGGCGCCATCCTGGTCTCGATCCGAAGAGACACGAGTGTGCTGATCCCCCACGGCAATACGGTGATCGAACCGGGCGATCGGTTGACGTTCTTCGGAACGGGCGTTGCGCGGGTGGATGTCGGCAACTTGACGGAGCCCGTAGACGTGCCGGACAGCGAGTGGCGCCTCCCGACGTAGGGCTCCAGGTTGGCGCGAGTCGCCGCAGCCGATACATTGACGCCGATGAACGACCGTCCCATCATCCCCGTCGTCCTTTCGGGTGGCGCCGGCAGCCGCCTCTGGCCCGCGTCGCGCAGCCGAAGGCCCAAGCAACTTCTTCCGCTGGTCGACG
>CAZONX010000010.1:0-39950 GCA_964581295.1 uncultured Acidimicrobiaceae bacterium | reverse complement strand
CCATGTCTCCGAACATATGCCCATCATCACCCCGGTCCGCACACTCAGGGGGAGGTGCCGAGCGCAACGAGGCGGAGGGGGTCAGGCAGAGCCGCACCGAGCTACGGGGTGGCTGCCTTGACTGCGTCGATGGTGGCGAGGAAGTCGTCGGTGAGAACGCCGTATGCGGCTATGGCCTCGCTCCGCGCAGTGCCGTCGTCGGGGGCTCGGAGACCATCGATCGCCGCTTGCGCACCCGGGGGGAGTGCCGCGGCGGCGGTCACCGAAGCCGGCCAGACGGCGGTGTAGGCGTCCGGAGGGTTCGTTGCGGCGACATTGTCGCTCAGCGTCTGTGACTCGACGAGCGCAGTCTCGAAAGCGGCCAGGGTGTCGTTGAAGGAGGGCCCGTCATCGGTGCGGTTCTCCCACGCGTCGTTCGCAGCGTCGAGGTCGGTCTGGATCTGGGTGGCGTCCGCGGCATAGCCATCAACGAGCCGCAGGAAGGCATCGATCTCCGGCGGAAGGCTGGTGGAAGTCGTCACTGCCCCTGCTGATGTGGTTGTGGTCGTGCCCGACGCAACCACGGTGGTCGTGGTGCCGACCGGGATCTCGGCCGGCGGGAGGGCGTTCACGAAGAGGTAGGTGAATCCGATCAACGCGGCGACGACCGCCGGGAGGATCCACCGTCCGTGCTTCGGGTCTTCCTTGCTCACATCGGCCAGGATAGGCGGTCGCGGAGCAAGGAGCGGTTACCCGAGAAACCGGGAAGGGAATCGTCCCTGATTGGTTACGCTCCGTGAAATGGAGCTTCAGGGAAGAGTCGCGATCGTGACGGGCGGCGGCGTGCGCGTCGGACGAGCCATCGCTCTTGGACTCGCCGCGGCGGGAGCGGACGTCTTCGTCCACTACAACCGGTCTGCTGGCCCCGCAGAGGAGACAGCGGCACTTGCTCGCGACCTGGGCGTACGTTCGGCAGCCGGATCCGTCGACCTCTCCAACCCATCGCGTGCCGGTGGCCTCATCGACCTCGCTACCGAGCACCTCGGTGCCCCGTCGATCCTCGTGAACAGCGCATCCGGCTTCCCGGCCGACACGATCGGCGACGTGACCCTCGAGAACTGGCGGAGAACGCTCGACCTCACGCTTGCTTCTCCCGTCTTCGCAACCCAAGCGTTCGCCAACGCACTGCCAGACGACACGCAGGGCGCGGTGGTGAACATCACCGACGTTCGCACCCACACCCCCTACCGCGAGCACTTCAGCTACATCGTGGCGAAGGGCGGTGTTGACACATTCACCCGCACGGCCGCGCTGCAACTGGCGCCTCGCATCCGGGTCAACGCCGTCGCCCTTGGCGTGATTCTCCCGCCACCAGGTGAGGGCGACGATTACGCCACACGCCTCGCCGACGAGCTTCCGCTGGCACGAGTCGGCGGAACAGAGCCGGTCGTCGCTGCGGTGCTGTCGTTGATCGCGAACGACTTCGTGACGGGGGAGATCGTGCGGGTCGACGGTGGGGGACATCTTGTTTGAGTCGCCAGTCGCGGGAGGGGCGTCATGAACGAAGCTCTTGATCAGATACATATCAGGGATCTTGTGGTTTCGGGGATCCTTGGGATCAACCCGGACGAGCGGGTCAACCCGCAGGACATCCTCGTGAATGCGACGCTCTGGGCGGACACCCGGCCTGCAGCGGCGAGTGACGACATCGAGGACGCCGTCAACTACCGGACGATCACGAAACGACTCATCGCCCACATCGAGGAGGGCGAGCCGATGCTCGTCGAGCGCCTTGTCAGAGAGCTCGCCGACATCTGCTTCGAGTCAGACCGGCGGGTCGCCGCACTCGAGATGACGGTGGAGAAGCCGGGAGCGCTGCGACACGCCCGCTCTGTCGGCATCACGATCTATCGGACCAGAGAAGGGAGCGGCTCCGATGCGTGAAGGAACCGCACAAGCCGTTATCGCGTTGGGATCCAACATCGAGAAGGAACGGAACCTCGCGGAAGCGATCCGACTCCTCCGTCGTGCCCCGCACATCACGGTGGAGAAGGTCAGCCGCGCCTACGAGAGCCCCTCGGTGGGCGGGCCGGACGACGCTCCCGACTTCTTCAACGCTGCCGCTCTCGTCTGCACCGAACTCGCGCCCCTCGACCTGCGCGCTGTCTTGCGCAGCATCGAGAGCGAACTGGGTCGCCAGCGGACGGACGACCCCAACGCTCCCCGCACGATCGATCTCGATGTCGCCTACTACGGAGACGTCGAACTCGACATCGACGGATGGGTACTTCCCGACCCGCAAGCCGGGACAGCGGCGCATATCGCCATCCCCATCGCCGACGTTGCTCCCGGCTGGGTTCATCCATCGGACGGCCGCACTACGAAGGAAGTAGCGGAACAAATCGGCCTAGGAGAGGTTCGTCTAGCTATGGCAATTCACTTGAGCACTCCCTACACGCCCAGAGCTCCGGAGGACTTCGACGACGTCGCCGACGTCTACGCCCCGAAGTTCGAGGGCCTGGTACGCGAGCAACTTCTGGAGATCGGCGAGAACCCCGATCGCGAGGGTCTTCAGCGGACCCCACTGCGCGTCGCCAAGGCCATGGACTTCCTCACGAGCGGATACTCGACCTCACTGGACGAGGTAGTGAACAACGCAGTGTTCGATGCCGAGGGTGCTGAGGAGATGGTGCTGGTGAAGGACATCGAGTTCTACTCGATGTGCGAGCACCACATGCTCCCCTTCTTCGGCAAGGCCGCTGTCGCGTACCTTCCCAAGGGCAAGATCATCGGCCTATCGAAGATCGCTCGCATCGTCGATGTCTACGCACGGCGCCTCCAGGTACAAGAGCGCCTCACGAATCAGGTCGGGCAGGCGCTCACCGAGATCCTCGATCCGTACGGCGTCGCCGTTGTCATGGAGGGTCGTCATCTCTGCATGATGATGCGTGGCGTCCAGAAGCAGGAGAGCGCCATGGTGACCAGCGCCATGCTCGGCACGTTCAAGGAAGATCCGCGGACGCGGAGTGAATTCCTCGACCTCATCGCACGCTGACCGTTCCGGGAGCGCCGGGCGTTCGGTAGCCTCTGCGCAATGCTGATCGACACCCTTGGACGACCGCTGCGCGACCTGCGCGTATCCGTTACGGACCGCTGCAACTTTCGCTGCGCCTATTGCATGCCGCGCGACGTCTACGACCGCAACCATGTGTTCCTGCCGCGAGACGAGATCCTCACGTTCGAAGAGATCGAGCGCCTCGTGGCGGTCTTCGCAGGGCTCGGTGTCGAAAAGATCCGGCTGACCGGAGGCGAACCCCTCCTCCGCCACGGTATCTCCGAACTCGTTGAGCGGATTACGAGTGTCGAGGGGATCGACGACATCGCCATGACGACCAACGGCAGCACGCTTGCTCGCCATGCCCAGGCGCTCGCAGATGCGGGGCTTGCTCGAATCACGGTGAGCCTCGACGCCGTCGACGACGCCCGATTCCGCCACGCCGCCGATGTTGATTTCCCCGTGTCCCGGGTGCTCGAAGGCATCGACGAGGCCAAGCAGGCCGGTCTGTCTCCCGTCAAGATCAACACAGTCGTCCGCAAGGGCCTCAACGAGGACGCGCTCGTTGACATCGCCGGGATGTTCCGCGGCACCGGCCACATCGTTCGCTTCATCGAGTTCATGGACGTAGGTTCGTCGAACGGATGGGACATGAGCGAGGTGGTTTCCGCCGTCGCGATCCTGTCGACGATCGGTGCCGAGTGGCCGCTTGACCCCGTCGACGCCAACTACCCGGGTGAGGTTGTGAACCGTTGGCGCTACCGCGATGGCGCGGGCGAGATCGGTGTCATTGCCTCGGTCACGAACCCCTTCTGTGGAGAGTGCACTCGTCTCCGCCTGTCCGCTGATGGATCGATCTACACCTGCCTCTTCGCCTACGCCGGGACCGACCTTCGCGACGCTCTTCGGGCGGGGGCGACCGACGACGACATCGTGGAGATTGTCACCACGGTGTGGGAGGCGCGCACCGACCAATACAGCGAGGAGCGCTCCGGGGTCTCGATCGGCTTCCCAAAGGTCGAGATGTCCTACATCGGCGGCTGATCCGCACCGAATGTAGCTAGCGCTGATCACCCCTATTGATGTCAAATAGGATTATCGCTACGTTCGAGCCATGGAACCTGCCATGGCGCTGTGCGCCGGTCTGGCTGCCGTCACGCTGAGCTTGGGAGTGATCGGATCGCTGCCGGCCGCAGCTCGACGTCTCGGCGCCATCCGTGTCCCGCTCCCGGTCCGACCCATTGCCGCGCTGCTGCTGCTCGCGAGCCTCATGGTGCTGGTCAACCGTCCGCGTCCGGCCGCTGCCACCGTCGCTCCTCCCATTGTGCGTCTGTCGGGGCAAGCCGAAGGCACCGCGGATCGGCCGCAGCCGCAGGGATCGACCCCAGTCGTCAACCCGACGGCACCGACCGAACTCGACGTGACGGTCCCGACCTATGAAATCCGGCCTGGCGACTCCCTGTGGCGGATCGCGCAACGGGCGCTCGTGGATCAGCAGAGCGGTGAACCGACGAATGCCGACATCGCCCGATTCTGGCCCCGTATCTACGACGCCAACCGCTCCCTGATCGGAGCCGACCCAAACCTGATCTTCCCCGGCCAACACCTCGAGATCCCGGAGGTATGACATGGACGAATACGAGGAGATCCCCTGGAACACGCTCCTGACGGAGCACCGCACGGGCCGCGCGAAGACCCTCTACCTGGCTGCTGGCGCGATCGTCGCGGTGGTGGTCGTGGTTGTCGGGTACCGCTGGCTCACCAGCCCGGGACACGGAGACGATGCGGCATTCGCCGCGCCCGTCGAGACGACCACCATCGCCGTTGTCGTCGACCAGACCACACCGACAACCACCACCGTGGTGCTGTCGGAGGCCGACCTCATGGCGGTGCCGCCGGCGATCAGCGAGCTGTCGGCGGTTGCGCGCGCCGAATGGTTCGTCACCGATTTCTTCACCGTCGACGGACCGATACCGGAGGAGCTGATCTCGGCATTCGTCAACGACGCGGTGCTCCCCGAACTCCCTGGAGGGACCGACGCCGACATCTCCTACGTCGAATGGGCCCGGGCGTTCAGCATCCGGCCGACCGAGCAGGGCTACGCAGTGTCGGTGGTGTTCCGGTCACTCACCGAGGAACCAGACGGGGCGTTCATCCGCAGCCCTGTGCGCGCCGTCGAGGTGTTGGTAGCGGTTGAGGCCGACGAGACGGCGGTCTCAGACCTCCCGATTCCGATCATGCCTCCGGTGTATCACTCGATCGACGGATGGATGCAGACCGATGGCGAGGCGCACGGCGAGGCGATCACCGCGACACTCGACTACGCCGGGATGTTCGACGAGAGCGCGGCTGTGGTCCAGAGCGGAGCGTCGGGGCCCGATTGGCGCGTGGTGTTCACGATCGGCGATCGCTCGGGGAACCGATGGCCGGTCGTCATGCGATCAGACACGATCCCGATCCCGTGACCCCGCGGCCGACGCAGGCGTGTATCAACGCCTCACTACGCTGGCGTCATGCAACAGCAGCGAACCCTTCGTGACGCCTGGCTTTCGACACTCACCGACCTCGGCGCAGCCGAGGGCAACGATTCGCTCCTGATCGGGCCCTACGCCGAGAGCCTCGCCGATCAGCTCCCTGCGCCGACAGGGGATACGACCCCCAATGTCGCAACGCTGCTGGTGACCCCGGTCCCCGATGGCGCCATCCCCACCGCCACCGGCTTCGGCGACAATTCGTTCGACTCGGCCGTCGCGCTCTCCGCCTGGGAGACGCCTGCCGACATCGCTGCCGTCGCTGCCGAAGCCGTGCGTGTCGTACGGCCGGGCGGCACGGTCTGGCTCGGCGAGATCGACGCCAGGGCCCTCACCCTTTCGATGCCCGCAGCGCGCCGATACGGCCTGCTCTACCGGATCCATCCATTGGTGTCGGACGCCGCTCGGTTCCGATTTCGGGCGGCGGACGCGATCGGTGTCGATGCGGTTCGCGTGGGCCTGCGCTCGGTCGTCGAGACGCGGGTCGACTTCCCCGTGGCCGTCGTCGATTCGCGAGCCGGAGCGGTGGAGGGCGTGCGTTCCGGCATCTGGCCGGGAACCGAACTGCTCGACCCGGTGGCCCTCGATGAATTGCTGATGCGTGTGGACGAGTCGTTCGAACCACCAGAACGGTTCCCGTTCGTCTTCACGCTGCCCTGGATCCTCGTGCGAGGGCAGTGTTGGTAGCGATCAGCGGGTGCTGTATCCACGCACCTCTGCGGTGTTCTGGACGGCGTGTACCGGCTGACGCCGGTCCGTCAGCAGTTTCCGCAGGAAACTGCAACGTGCCGCTTGCGGCAAGCGACACCCCGAACGTTGGTGGACACAGCACTAGGTGCCGAACCGTCCTTCGAGGAGTTCCGTCGCAACCGGGGCGATCACATCCCATGATGCGTCCGGAATTTTCGAAAGCGTCACGAAATCGGCCGTCATGAAGACGCTCGTGACGCCCTCGATCGAGACCAGCGTTGCCGCGGTCGGGTCGTCGATCTCGCTACCGGCGACGTAGGTCGCCGGACCGCCGACATCGACACCGACCGTGAACTTGAGAGCGTTCGGATTCGGAGTGTTGGAAATCTGTACGGGCATATCGATCCCCGAGGCTAGCGTGCCGCCGGCCTGCGGCGATGGGTGGGCGGGCCTCCACCCGGTCGCGACCTCGCTCACTACGCTGCGGCCATGGACGCGGCGGCTCAATTGATCGACTTGCTCGGGACCGATCGCGTACACACCCACCCGATCGACCGGATGATCTACGCCAAGGACTCAGGGCTGACGTCCGGAGATCCCGCGATCGTGGTGCTGCCGGAGACGGCCGAAGAAGCGGCAGCGGTCGTGCGCATTGCGGTCGCCGCCGACATGCCGATCGTGGCTCGCGGTGCAGGGACCGGCCTCGCCGGTGGGGCCGTCGCCGGCCCGGGATCGCTCCTGGTCGTCCTCACGCGGATGAACGACATCGCGAAGATAGACGAGATCGGCAAGACCGCCCTCGTGGGCCCTGGACTGATCAACCTCGACCTTTCGAACGCACTTGCCGATTGCGGCCTCCACTTCGCCCCTGATCCGGCATCGCAACAGGCCTCGACGGTCGGGGGAAACGTGGCGACCAATGCTGGTGGCCCGCATTGCCTCGCTGAAGGGTCGACGACCGCCCACGTGCTCGGCGTCGAGGTGGTCACCGCTGGTGGCGACATCATGATGCTCGGCGGGGCAGCGCCTGATTTGCCCGGCTACGACTTGCGCGGGCTGATGGTGGGGTCGGAGGGAACGCTCGGCATCGTCACGCGGGTGCTCGTGCGACTCACCGAGAATCCCCCGCGGACCGTCACGATGCTGATCTCGTTCGACGACATCGACGACGCGGCGCTCACGGTCTCCGACATCATCGGTGCTGGCCTCGTTCCCGCCGCGCTCGAGATGATGGATCACGAGATGATCGTGGCGATCGAGAACTTCGTGAGTGCCGGCCTCCCCGTCGAAGCGGATGCCGTTCTTCTCGCCGAAGTCGTTGGTCATCCCGACGGCGTGACCGACGAGGCAGATCTCGTCCGGTCGATCGCCGAACGCAACCGCGCGAGCGAAGTTCGCTTCGCGTCGGACGATGACGAGCGGGAACTGCTCTGGAAGGGTCGAAAATCAGCGTTCGGGGCGATCGCTCAGGCCGCACCCGACTACTACCTCAACGACACGGTCGTGCCGCGCACCAAGTTTGTCGACGTACTCGGTGAGATCTATGCCATTGCCGACCGCTACGGGATCCGGCTCATGAACGTGTTCCACGCCGGGGACGGAAACCTCCATCCGTTGGTCTCCTACGACGCATCGGAACCCGGCATGACCGACACCGTGATCGAGGCTGCTCACGAGATGGTTCGCGTTGCGGTCGCCGCCGGGGGGACCCTGAGCGGCGAGCACGGAATCGGACTCGAGAAGCGGGATCTCATGGATCAGGTTTTCACCGAAGACGATCTCGACGCACAGGCGCGAATCAGGGACGCATTCGATCCCCATGGAAGGATGAATCCGGGCAAGGTTCTGCCGGACGGCTCCCGGTGCTTCGATCGGCCGAGCCCATGACGGCGCTGCGTTCGGTCACCCGCAAGCTTTTCGACCGCCTGCACGACGAGACGGTCGACACCGCCGCCGCCGACTACGTCGTCGCACCTTCGTCGATCGAAGAAGCGGCCGTCGTGCTCGCCGCGGCCGCCGATGCTGGCATCCCGACCACATTCCTCGGCGGCGGCACCCGCCGCGGACTCGGGGGCCCGGTCACGGCCGACCTCGTCGTCACCACAACCGGCCTCGCGTCGGTCGTCGATTGGAGGCCCGACGACCTGACCGTGGTCGTGGGCGCCGGTGTGCCGATCGATGACCTCGAGGCGCACCTCGTCGAACGGAACCAGACGGCGGTGCTTCCCGAGGCGGCGCCGGGATCAACCGTCGGAGGAGCAGTCGCAGCCGGGGCCTCCGGTTTTCGGCGGCTGCGCTACGGACCCACCCGAGACCGGGTGCTCCAGGTGCGCATGGCCACCGGCTACGGCAAGGCCATTGCCGGAGGGAGCCCCGTCGTGAAGTCGTCCACCGGCTACGGCCTCGCACGCCTCGCGACCGGATCGCTCGGAAGCCTCGGGATGATCGGTGAAGTCACGCTGAAGCTCTGGTCTCAGCCGCTCGCTGTCGCAACCGTCGCCGTCGACGATGCCGCTGCGGCCCACCGAACCACCTATCGGCCGCTCGCCGTCCTCGAGACCTCGCATGGTTCGTGGCTCTATCTCGGTGGCAGCGACGACCAGATCACGGTTCAGGCCATGGCCGTCGGAGGCGATGCGAGGCCAGGCCTGATGTGGCCGGGGCCGACCGACGAACCGGTACGCCTCGAGATGCGCGTGCCGGCGGCCGATATTGGCGAGGCGATCCAATGGGCCCAACGCATCGGGGCGACTCGCTGGATCGCCCAGCACGGCGTAGGGATCGTGTCGGCAGGACTTGCCGACCTCGATGTCGACGGGATCGTCGCGGCACGAGCGTGGGCCGAATCGGTGTCCGGAGCGCTGGTGGTCCTTGCCGGGACCACCGACCGGATCGATCCGTGGGGGACGCCACCGGCATCGTTCGATTTTCAGCAGCGAATCAAGGCCGCCTTCGATCCGTCCGGCATCTGCAATCCGTCGATCCTCCCGGGTGGCCGTCGATGACCTGGGTGACCGACTGGGCCCCGACGGCCGACGAACTCAACTCCTGCATCGACTGCGGGCTTTGCCTCCCTGCCTGTCCGACGTTCCGCCTCACGGGTGACGAGTCGGCTTCTCCGCGCGGCCGCATCGCCGCAATGCGTGCGGTTGATCGCGGCCTCACCCCGATCGACGGCCGGTTCGCCGAAGTCATGGACCTCTGTCTCGCTTGCCGGGCATGCGAGACGGCATGCCCGTCGCTCGTCCCGTTCGGACGGCTGATGGAGGGAGCACGGGGCGAGGTCGCCGCCCATCTTGCCGACGGACCCACCATCGGGCGGCGGCTGGTCTTCGGCCGCCTCATTGCATCCCGTGTGTCCGTCGCTCTCGCCTCATGGCTGGTCGCAATTGCTCAACGGATCGGCCTTTCGGGAGCCGGCCCCGGCCCGATTCGCAGAGCGGATGCGCTGCGCCCGGTCCCGATCCCCGTTCCGACGACGGCTGGGCACGAATGGCTCCCCGACGGCGCCCCGGTGGGGACCGTGGCGTTCCTGTCGGGTTGCGTCATGGACGCCTGGTACTCGGAGACCCACGTTGCTGTGATCCAGGTGCTTCGAACGGCCGGCTACCGGGTCGTTGCCCCTCGCAAGCAGACGTGCTGTGGGGCGCTCGCCGCCCACGAAGGCGCCGCCTACGACGCGGCGAGAATGGCCGAGCGAAACACAGAGGCGTTCCAAGGTTTCGACCGGGTCGTCGTCGACTCGGCTGGGTGCAGCGCACACATGAAGGGCTACGCCAACTGGGCCGACGGTGGCGCCGACCTCGCCGCTCGCATTGTCGACGCGAACGAATTCGTCGCTCACCTCATTGATGTCGGAGCACTGCCGATCGTCGATGGAGACAAACCGATCGCGATCCAGGATCCGTGCCATCTGCGCCATGCCCAGGGAATCGTCGACGCCCCGCGGACCATCCTTCGGGCGGCCGGCTACACACCCGTCGAGATCGACCTCGCCGGACAGTGTTGCGGGGCAGCCGGCGCCTATCAGCTCTCGCACCCCGATGTCTCCGACCAGCTTGGAAGCATCAAAGCCGCCCAGGTCTCTGCCACCGGCCTGACCGTCGTGGCCTCACCAAACCCCGGCTGCGAAATGCAACTCAAGACCCACCTGGGTGAGGGGTACGAAGTCACGCATCCGATCGAGATCTATTGGCGGCAAGTAGCAAGTAGCAAGTAGCAAGACCAGAAGAGCAAAGAGCAAAGCCGCTCGTACTCCGCTACCGCGGAGCCAGCTACTCAGCTATCGACTGACGACTCGCCACTCAAGCCTCACGGGCATACACATGCATCACCCTCGTCTCAAACCCCATGTGCCTGGCTCGTTTCGTGATCCAGTCGAGGTCGGGTACCCAGATGGCGATCGATTCGGCCCCCGAACCGATCGCGAGGTCGATGAGGGAGCGGAAGAGGTCTCGGGCGTCCTCTTCCCGCGTCTCGAGCCAGGCGACTTCGAACTGCTCCTCGTGTCCTGGTGCCGCGAGTGCCCAGCCGGCGCCGATCTCCCAGAAGGCGTTGCGCCGAGCGGCGGTCTCCAGGTCGCCGACGGTGAGCCGTCGGAATGCCCAGTTGACGCCGATGAGACCGCGCGACGCTCGTCCGAGTTCTCCGACGGACCACGAGACGTAGGCCGGCTGCGCCTCGGTTGATCCGGCGGGACGGGAGCGCAGCTTCGAAGGGAGGCGCCGACCGCCGTTGCCGGACGGCGAAGGCGATGCGTCACCGATCCGTTTCGTGCACCGCACGAACGACGCGATGCGACGCCGGCCCGTCTTGTCGACGTGGCGGATTGCCGGCTCGTTCCAGTCTTCGACCAGGAGGCGGCCGACGACCGCACCAGCCTCTCGGGCCCACGACTGCAGCAATATGGAGATCTGTGCCGCGATGCCTTGCCCGCGATGCGCGGGCGCGACACGCGCCGCCGAGTACCACGCCTCGTTCGCCGTCAGCATCCGAACCGCACCGATGGCGATCGGCTCGTCGGACTCGTCGGCGGCCACCACGACATGAGTGTCGTCCCGTTCGAGCCAACCCTCGAAGACATCGGCGACGTAGTCGCCCCACTCGAAGGTGCCCTGTGTGAACTCGGCGATAGCGTCGTGATCTGAAAGGCGGGCGGGTCGGATGTTCATGTGGTCGGGTGGAGCGGTTCGTTCATGTCACCGTGAATCTACGCCGGAACTCGCGGGATCAGAAAGCGGCGAGTGCCCGGGCCCGTTCGACGATGCCCTCGACGGTCGGGATGATCTGGTCTTCGAGCGAGGCCGCGTATGGGAATGTCGGCACGTCCGGCGAGGCGTAGCGACGCACGGGAGCATCGAGCCAGTCGAATGCCTTCTCGGAGATCTGCGCAGACACCTCGGCGCCGTATCCGAGGAATTCGTTGTCTTCGTAGACGATCAGCACCTTGCTTGTTCTCTTGACCGCCGCCTCGATGCTCGGCCAGTCGAGCGGGCGGAGCGAACGGAGGTCGAGGACGGTGACATGGATTCCTTCGCTTGCGAGTGTGTCGGCCGCCTCGATCGAGAAATGGGCCATTGATCCATACGAGATGATCGTCAGGTCGTCTCCGACTCGCCGCAGCGCTGCCTCGCCGATGGGGACACGGTGATCGCCCTGCGGCATCGGCCCAACCGCGAGTCGGTAGAGCTTCTTCGGTTCGAGGTACATCACCGGATCCGGGTCTTCGATGGCGGAGAGCAACAGGCCCTTCGCATCGGCGGGTGTGGACGGCGTGACGATCTTGAGTCCGGGAACGTGGGCGTAGAAAGCCTCGATCGACTGCGAGTGGTAGAGCGCTCCGTGGATCCCTCCGCCGTACGGCGTCCGTATCACCATCGGACATGCCCAGCGGCCGTTGGTGCGATACCGGATTCTGGCGACCTCGGAGACGATCTGGTCGAACGCAGGATGGATGAAGTCGGCGAACTGAATTTCAGCGATCGTCTTAGTGCCTGTGGCGGCGATGCCTACCCCGAGTCCGATGATCACCGACTCGGCGAGCGGCGCATTGAAGGACCGATCTGCTCCGTAGGCGTCGGTGAGTCCGGCTGTTGCCTTGAACACGCCGCCCTTGGGGTCGGCGACGTCCTCGCCGAAGATGACCGTGTTCGGGTCGCGACCCATCGCGTAGTGCAGCGTCCGGTTGATCGCAGTGATGAGGTTGACCGACTCACCGACCGGATCTGCCTCCACCGCTTCGACCGGGATCGTCGGGACGATCGGCTTGGCGTAGACGTGGCTGGTCGCATCCGTTGGATCCGGTGCGCTCTCCGATTCCGAAACGGCGTTGCTGATGACAGCGTCGACCTCGAACTCCAGACGCGCCTCGGCATCCGCGCTGAGCGCCCGGTGCTCGACGAGGTATTGCCGGAAGGCCGGGATCGGATCCTTCCTGCGCCAGAGTTCGACTTCCTCGCGGGTCCGGTACAGCTTGTCGTCGTCGTCGGACGTGTGGGCGTAGTAGCGGTAGGTCTTGGCCTCGATGAGGGTGGGCCCTTCCCCGGCTCGTGCCCGTGCGATGGCCGCTTGCGCCACCCCGTACATCGCGAGCACGTTGTTGCCGTCGACGACCACTCCCTTCATCCCGTAGCCCTCGGCTCGGTCTGCGATCTGGCCGGCGACCTCGTCTGCGGCGGGGACGGAGATGGCGTAGAGGTTGTTCTGGATGAGGAATACAACGGGGAGTTTGTGGATCCCCGCGAAGTTCATCGCCTCGTGCCAGTCACCCTCGGAAGTGGAGCCCTCTCCGCCGGAGACGTAGACGACCCCGTCGCCGCCTCTCCGTTTGAGTTCGTATGCCACACCGACGGCGTGCGGGTACTGCGTAGCGATCACCGACGAGTGGGTGAAGAGGTTGAGATCGGGTTCCGACCAGTGATTCGGCATCTGGCGCCCACCGGATGCCGGATCGCCCGCCTTTGCGAAGACGCCCATGAAGATGTCCTTCGGCGAGACGCCGAGGCCGATATTGAATGCAATATCGCGGTAGTACGGGAGCGACCAGTCTCTGGTCGGGTCGAGGGCTGCGGCAATACCGATCTGCGTGGCTTCGTGGCCGGAGACCGACACCACGAAAGGGACCCGCCCCTGGCGGTTGAGCGCCCACATCCTGTCGTCGAGCTTGCGGGACACGAGCATTTTGCGATAGATGTCGACCAGGTCGTCGTTGTCCAACCCGAGTGCGCCGTGGTCGATGATTCGGTCGAGTCCCAGGGTCACGCCACTCCTCTCACCGTTGTGCGGACCGGCTTCTGACGCGCCGGCCCTCCGCCTGGTCGATTCTCGCTTGGGCGAATCGCAACGCCGCGATTTGCGGGTTGACGCCATCGTGATCCGCGGTCTCGAAGACCGCCGTGACGTTGTCGTAGATTCGGTCCACCATCGTTGCGGCCCGCTCTTGCGAGTAGCCATCGGTCTCGACCGCGATATTGATGACACCGCCCGCGTTGACGACAAAGTCCGGCGCATAGAGGATGCCTCGCTCGACGATGCCTGCGATGTCGTCATCGGTCGCAAGCTGGTTGTTGGCTGATCCGGCGACGGCGGCACACGCGAGGCGCGGGATCGTGTTTGCGTTGAGGCTGGCGCCGAGCGCGCACGGGGAGAACACGTCGCACTCGATGTCGTAGATGTCGTCGAGCGCCACCGCTTTCGAACCGTAGGTTTCGACCGCAAACATCACCGCCTCGGAGTTCGGGTCGGTCACGATCGTCTCGGCACCAGACTCGGTGAGGCGCCGGACGAGATCCATGCCGACCTTGCCGACTCCCTGAATCGCGACGCGGCGTCCCTGGAGATCGGCCGACCCCCACAGTCGCTCGCCGATTGCACGGAACGCCGCGATCACGCCGCGTGCCGTGGCGGGCGACGGGTCTCCGGATCCTCCACATTCGAGCGGCAGACCGGACACCCACGGTGTCTCTTGTGAGATCAGCACCATGTCTTCGACGGTGGTGCCGACGTCTTCTGCTGTGACGTAGCGGCCACCGAGGGAATCGATGGTTCGGCCGTAGGAACGGATGAGGTCCTCGCTCCAGATCTCCGCCGGGTCGCCGATGATCACCGCCTTGCCGCCGCCGAGGTCGAGGCCGGCAGCGGCGGACTTGAGCGTCATGCCCTTCGCGAGCCTCAGCACATCTTCAAGCGCTTCGGCTTCGTCGCGGTAGGGATAGAAGCGGGTCCCGCCGAGAGCGGGCCCAAGGGAGGTGTCGTGGATGGCGATGATCGTTCGGAGGCCGCTTCTGTGGTCTGCACCAAACAACACCTCTTCATGCGTTTCGGTGCCGATCGCTTCAAATACTCCCAACGGAGCTCCTTTCGATGCGACGGACACACCGCCGCTCGAGGTGCACTCGGAATTCTAGTTGCAGGGTTCACGGTCTGGACTACCGACGTGCACGGACCGTACGAAGACCCTCGCCGGTACCATCGCTCGATGATCAGCACCGCCTATCTGCGGGTCTACGTCGAACACGACGAAGCAGAAGACGAACCGCGCGCTGCCCACCAACCGGGCGACTCACCGATCCACTCGGACGGCCGGTTCATGTGGAGCGAGTCGCTCCGCGAGGATGCCTTTCACACGACGTGGAACGGCATCGAGTACGTCTGTCCTCGCAACGCATGGATGCGGATGATCGAAGGAGCCTTGGCGTTCTCGGGGACGTACCCAAGGATCCCGCTCATCAATGAAGACGAGCGCGAGTCGTTCAAGGGCGAGCTTGCCGGGCTGCGGGCGGCCAATCGACGGAGCCACATCCTCACTTCGCCGTGGCACGTTCCATTGCGTTGGTTCGGCGCCTTCAGTTCGTCGGAACGCGAGATCTACGACCTCCCCGACGGGCTCGGCATTCGGTACCGAACGAACCTCGGAGATGCCGTTGATCGGGTCGATTGGGCAATTCGCGTGCTTGACGGGGCGGGCTTTTCAGAACCCGTGATCGAACAGGTGCGCGATCTCGAACGGTGGCTGGCGGAGTTCCCTGCGGGATCGATGCTCGAACTGGACTACGACACGGTTGCGACGCACTTCCCCGACGGTGACCTGACGTTCGATGAGTCCGCTGCCGATGTTCGCGAGAGTCTTGAGGCGCTCGAACGCGGCGACGGGGCGGCCTCGCGTACGGCCTACGCCCGTGTGGCGTCTCGGTGGGCCGGACGACAGGCGCTGACATTCGCGAACTGAACTACGATCGCCGGTCATCTTTGGCGGATCCCACCGTCGGTATGCTGCATCGAGCGCCGAAAGGATTCGCGTGACGATCGAGGACTACCCAGCTGTACCCGACCCCGTGCCCTCCGATTCGCGTGGATGGGCGGCCGCCGCACAACTCGTGCCACTGATCGGTCTTGGTTTCATCGCCCCCCTCGTGATCTGGCTGATGAAGCGAGACGACGATGCGTTCGTGGAGTACCACAGCCGCGAATCCCTCAATTTCCAGCTCTCTCTGATCATCTACTTCATCGCGTGCTTCGTGCTGATGTTGGTGCTCATCGGTTTCGTGCTGATCGTGGTCGTCGGCATCTTCGCGTTCGTCGTGATGATCATCGCCGGTGTCAAGGCGGCCGGCGGCGAGTTCTATCGCTACCCGCTGAGCATCAGGTTCATCAGCGGTTCGTGAATCCCGACGCTTCCGGCTGGAAACTCCTCCTCGGCTACGTCGCCTGGCTGCTCGCCGCGATAGCGATCTCGCTGATCTTCGCTCTGCTCATCGGCTCGATTGCCGCGCTGATCGGAGTCGACGCACAATCGACCGCCCATCAGCGCGTCGTCGAGGTTGCCGGGGTGCTCTGTTTCATTGCGCTGGCTTCAGCCCCGTTCGTCCTGCGGTACCGCGTCAGTCGAGCGGATACGGACCACCAAGGCTGACGATCAGTACGCAGGCGCGTTCTACGATTGGATGATGACCACGACCGAGCCTCCGGAACTCGACGGCGCCGTGTGGCGCCCACTTGTTGTTGATGACGCCGCCGCGATGTCCGATCTCCAGCAGGACTGCTTCGCCGTTGATGGTGGCTACCGGAGCACCGCGATCGAGATGCGCCAGGAATTTGGACGCTTCGGCGACGACGCCGCGACGGATTCGATCGGCGCTTTCAACGCCGACGGACGCCTGCTTGCCCTGGGGTGGGTCCAAGTCCCCGACGGTGGCGCGACCGAGCATCGCGGCTTTGTCTGGATGGAGATCGATCCTGGATTGCGTGGGCTCGTCGACGATGCGCTGCTGTCATGGCTCGAGGCCGCGGGCAGCCACCGGTTGCGATCGTTCGGTGATGGGCTCCCGCTCGGCCTCTATCGCTACGAGGTCTACGAATCGATGGAAGACGTCATCGCCCTGATGGAGCGGCACGGCTTCGAGGCGGTCCGGTACTTCACCGAGAACCTTCGCGATCTCGCTCAGCCAATCGAACCACGCCCACTCCCCGAGGGAATCATCGCCCAGTCGTGGTCGGAACGCGCCGGAGCCGACGCCCTCGGCCTACACAACGCCGCGTTCGCAGATCACTGGGGCTCGCAACCACAAGGGGAGGACTCCTGGGAGTCCTACACCACCGGGAGCGAATTCTTCGAACCCGACACGTCATGGGTCGCGTACGACCGGGCGGTGCCGGTGGCCTACGTCAAGTCGGGCACGTATCCGCACGACTTCGAGGACCGCGCCCGAACCGAATCGTGGATCGAGGGCGTCGGCACACTGCCGAGCTACCGAGGTCGCGGCATCGCTTCTGCGCTGATCACGATGGCCATGCTCGGCTACCGCGCCAACGGAATGGATTTCGCCTGCCTGGGGGTCGACTCGCAGAACACCACCGGGGCGAACCGGATATACGAACGCCTCGGATTCATACCGGAGAAGCGGAGCATCACGTTCAAGCGGGTCATCGAGCCCTAGGACCGATCGGAAAGCGCGAATCCTGCGGACGTTGATGCCGGTACCCTGTGGAGGCACGATTTCCCGGGAGAACCAGTGGCTGAATACCCCAGTGAGTTTGAGTTCGACGTTCTGCTCCGCGACGGGCGGGCGATCCAACTACGGCCGATCAAGCCGGAGGACGCTCCCTACGAGCACGAGTTCTTCCAGCGGGTCGGCCCCGAGAGCGTCTATCGGCGGTTCTTCCAGGTCAAGACCGACCTGACCCCGGACGAGCTCCGCCATTTCACCAACGTCGACTACGAGGATCGCATGGCGTTCGTGGCCTACCAAGGTGACGACATGGTCGCCGTCGGGCGGTACGACGTGCTCCTCGACAAGAGCGAGGGCGACAAGCGGGTCGCCGAGGTGGCGTTCCTCGTCCAGGACAACTTCCAAGGACGCGGCGTCGGCTCGCTTCTTCTGCAGCATCTCACCGTATATGCCCGGTTGCAGGGGATCACCGAGTTTGAGGCCTTCGTGCTCGACGACAACCGGGCGATGATGCGCATCTTCCGCAACTCCGGCTACAAGCTCGTGCGTCAGCTCGGCGAAGGCGTGTATCGCGTCGAGTATCCGATCGAGTACTCGCTGGAAGCGAGAGAGGCGGAATGGGAGCACGAGAAGCGGTCGGTGACGGCCTCGCTCATGCCGATTCTGAGCCCGAAGTCGATCGCCGTGATCGGCGCAAGCCGCAACGATCGATCCATCGGAGGTCGGTTGTTCGGGAATCTGCTCGCCGGCGGATTCACCGGACCGGTGTTCCCTGTGAACCCCAATGCTTCGTTCGTCCATGCTGTGAAGGCGTATCCCTCGGTGCTCGAAATCGAAGACTCGGTCGACCTCGCCATTATCACGGTGCCGGCAGCGCTTGCACACAATGCCGTGGAGGAATGCGGGCGCAAGGGCGTTCGGGGCGTGGTCGTGATCACGGCCGGCTTCGGAGAGACTGGCGGCGGCGGAGATGATGCTGAGCGCGAGTTGGTTCAGACCGCCCGCCGCTACGGGATGCGTCTCATCGGCCCGAACTGCATGGGGATCGTCAACACCGATGACGCGGTGCGCCTCGACGGCCAGTTCGGACCCACGTTCCCACCTGCAGGGAACGTTGCTATGGCCAGCCAGAGCGGTGCGCTCGGTCTCGCCATTCTGAAGCAGGCAACCCAGTTGAAGATCGGCATTTCTTCGTTCGTTTCGCTGGGCAATCGCGCCGACGTCAGCAACAACGACCTGATGCTCTACTGGGAAGACGATCCGCTCACCGATGTCATCGTGCTCTACGCCGAGTCGTTCGGTAGCCCGCGCCGGTTCGGCCGCATTGCGCGGCGAGTTGGGCGCGACAAGCCGATCGTTGTGGTGAAGTCCGGGCGCTCGCGCTCCGGCGCTCGCGCCGCGAGCAGTCACACCGGGTCCATGGCCAGCCTCGATGTCGCCGTCGATGCGCTCTTCGAGCAATCGGGCACGATTCGTACCGATACGATGGTCGAATTGTTCAACGTCACCTCGTTGCTCGCGAACCAGCCGCTCCCAAGCGGCCCGCGGGTCGGCGTCGTGACCAACGCCGGTGGCCCGGCCATCCTCGCCGCCGATGCACTTGAAGCCAACGGACTGGAGTTGCCGGAGTTCTCCGCCAAGCTCCAGGCCAAGCTCAGAGAGCACCTTCCCGCCGAAGCGGCGGTGCAGAACCCCGTCGACATGATCGCTGCCGCCGGCCCGGACAACTACGCGCAGACGATCGACGACATTCTCGCAAGTGATGAGATCGACGCGTTGATGGTCATCCAGATTCCGACGGGTCCCGAGACCAGCGGTGACGTGGCCCAGGCGGTCCACGGCGCCGTGAAGGAGAGCGAGACGGAGATCCCGGTGGTTGCGGTGTTCATGGCGGCAGAGGAAGCGTCGACCGCACCGCTTGCGACCGACGACCTGCGGATCCCGCTCTATACCTATCCGGAATCCGCGGCCCGAGCACTCGGCGCAGCGGTCGAGTACACGCAGTGGCGTGAGCGTCCGCCGGGGGAGTACCCGAAGTTCGACGACATCGATCGACCGGCAGCGGAACAGATCATCCGACGTGCTGTGGTGCGCCTCGGAGATGAGGGGGGCTGGCTCGAACCCGAGGAGATCGGCGACGTCCTGTCCGCCTACGGGATCAAGAGCGCCCGCATGGCCGTGGCCAACTCCGAAGACGACGCAGCCGCCGTGGCCGCCGACTTCGGTGGTCCGATCGCGATGAAGGTCATCGCACCATCCGTGCTCCACAAGAGCGATGTCGGCGGTGTCGCCCTCGACGTCTCCGGCGAGACGGAAGTGCGAGAGGCCTACCGCAAAGTGATTGCGGTCAGCGATGACTCCGAAGGGGTGCTGATCCAGGACTTCGTCGGTGGCGGCCGCGAAGTGCTTGTGGGAATGGTCGAAGACGCGCTGTTCGGTCCGCTCGTGGTGTTTGGTCTTGGCGGCATCTACGTCGAACTGATGAAGGACGTTGCCTTCCGCATCAACCCGCTCACCGATCTCGATGTTCGCTCGATGATCGCCGACGTGCGCACCGCGAAGCTGCTCGAGGGCTACCGCGGGTCGGAACCGGGCGATATTCCGGCGCTCGAAGAGCTACTGCTCCGTCTCTCCGTACTCATCGACAACCTGCCGGAGATCGCCGAGATGGATCTCAACCCGGTCAAGGTCCTGACGCCTGGAAACGGCGTGATTGTGGTCGACGCCCGCATTCGGGTGCGCAAGGTCGAGGGAGCCATGCTCCCGAGTCGCAAGGACGTACCCGGTCGCCTGCTGTAGGGATGTGTCGTTGCGGTTGAGGCGGTGCCGTGCTCCACTGTGGGCGGGGATGCCTGGCAGTGACACGCCCGCGACCATGTTGTCGTCGCTCCGATTGATCGGCACGACCGGGAGCCGATCGTGCTCGTAGAGACGCTCGAGGTCACGCTGCTCGTACTGCTGTTCGCGATCCTGGCCGGGCCGATCATCGCCGACCGCTTCCGAATCCCCGGGCTGCTCGGCCTGATCTTCTTCGGCATGTTGTTCGGTGCCTACGTGCTCCGGCGCGTGCCGATCACCGACCAACTGAAGCCGGTTCGCCGGATGGCTCAGGTCGACCTTGCGGTGGTTGCCGGTCCGAACCGAATCTCGGTCGGCCGCCGAACGACCCCGCATCGCATGGAAGGGCTGCTCGGAACCCAGCAGTAACCACCGATCCAGGGTGGGGCCGACACGAACTCAGGTATCGATGTCGTGAACGACGACCTTGTCCCAGCGCGCAAGGTGGTTATCGAGGAACGTCAGGTGAGCGGCGCCCTCCTGGTAGGCATCGTGTGACGCGCGGTCTTCGAACACGAGGACGAGGCCGTAGCTGTAGCTGCTGTCGATCACGTCGCGATCCGTCGAAGCGGGTCGGCCGAAGTAGCCGGCGATCACGTTGGGATCCTGGGTGAGCGAATCGAGTCCGCTCTCGAACTCGAGGCTGGGTGCGGTGTCGTTCAGCCAGAAGTAGACGTTGTGTACGTGCATCAGGTGTCGGCCTTCTCTGCGGGGACCGGGAGCCGCGACCGTAGCAGGCACACGGCAACCGGATTCGAGCCGGCCGCGCAACCCGGTTGGGGTGACGCTGATGTGTCGATCCATTCTCCCGTCGTACGACGTGAGGGAAGAGGCCCGAACGCGAGGGGGACTTCTCCGGCATGGGAACGAGGAGTGGCATGTAACAGGCAGTGGTCTTTTTCGAGGTCGAGGGCGGAAGCGACAAGGGGCCAGATGGGCACCGCAAGGACACGATGCCGATGATCGAGGCCGTTCGCGAGCGCGGATGGAAGGCCGACGCCGTGTTCTATCGCGACGCTGACATCGATGCGCTGTTGGAGCAGATTCCCACCGAATACGACGCATACATCTCTCGCATCAACCCCGGCAACATCCCCGGCGGCGAAGTGAAGTACTTCGACTTCCTCGACCGACTCACGCAACGCGGCATGGTCGGCATGCCGCACCCAGACGCGATGGTCGCCTACGGTGCGAAGGATGCGCTGGTGAAGCTCCGGGATACCGACATGGTGCCGAGCGACACCTATGCCTACTACGACACCGCATCGTTCCGGGCCGAGTTCCCGAAGGCGCTCGCTACCGGCATCCGGGTGCTCAAGCAGAATCGTGGGTCGACCGGGTCGGGGATCTGGAGGGTCGAACTCATCGACGAACGACCGCTCGAGTCCGGTCGGCCGGTTCCCGATGACGCGTTGGTCCGTTGCACCGAGGCAGTCGACAATCACGTCGAAGATCAGACCCTCGGCGAGTTCATGGCGTTCTGCGACCAGTATCTCGAGGGCGCAGGCGGCATGATCGTGGACATGACCTATCTGCCTCGGATCGTCGAGGGAGAGGTCCGCATCCTCTTCGTTGGAGAGGAACCGATCTTCGTCGTGCACAAGAAACCGGCAGAGGGCGGCTTCTCTGCAACGCTGTTCTCGGGCGCCGAGTACACCTACGACGAACCGGCCAAATGGCAGGAGTTGGTCGACGGGTTCCTATCGGACCTGCCGACCATTCAGGCCCGCCTCGGGGGTCACCCCACGCCGTTGATCTGGACGGCGGACTTCATGCTCGACACGAATCCGGATGGATCGGATACGCACGTCCTGGGTGAGATCAACTGTTCGTGCGTCGGCTTCACCAGCCACCTCGACTCGGGTATTCAGCAAGCCGTGGCGGGCGAGATCATCAGCGTTACCGAGGCGACGCCGCGCTGAGGATCTCGCCGAGAAGACCCGAGTCTGAACCGCGTACTACGCGGTTCAGACGCTCGACGGCACCGCCGTCGGCGCCTGCTGGGCCGGGGCCGTGCGGTCGTCGACATCCTTCATGCGACCACGATCGAGGCAATGTATGAGCCTTCCTCAGTCTCCTTCTCGAGTCGGGACGACGGTAGATGTTCGGACGCACCAACCCATCGCCAAATGGCGATGCGTCTCGAGTGCGGACTCCCCGGGGTGTTGTCGCAAGCGGCGAACCCCGCACGGCATCCTCAGCCGCGCGCGAGAGCGCGCGGCAGCGTGACCTTTCCTGGGGGTGGCCCTTGCGGCAGCTGCGCCGATGCCCGGCCCGGCGGTATCAGCTCTCCTGCGACACCTGGACGCACGCCGTGGCTGCTGCCACACCGTCGATGCCGCTCGAGATGTCGTTGCCGAGATCGTCTCCCCATGTGGAGATATCACGGGTGAAGTCGTCGACCGCGGCCAAGGCTTCAACCTCCTCCACGGCAATTCCGTCGACAACCGCCCAGTTCCCGATGAAACGGTTGCCTTCGAAGTCGTCGCCGTTGACCTGCGCCGCGACGATCCACAGGGTCGGTCCGTAGTCGGACTTCACAGCTGAGGCAGTGCTCAGAACGCCGTTGCTGATCGTGAGTCCGGTGGCGATCAGATCCACGGTCTCCTGCGCGACGGGCTCGCACCGGGCAAGCAGATCCTCGGTTGCCTCGTCGGACACGGTGTCGGAGCAGGCGCCGACGAAGGCCGCGATTGCCAGGGCGGCCAGGACAGTCGGGACGGTTCTTCCGGATGGGATTCTCATGAGCTGTCTCCCTCAGTTGTGCGTGGATCGTACTGAATCAACGATATTCGCGCGTTGTGCTGTGGAAACGGTGAACTTGGGCGGGCGCTATGTACCGGTGCCCGCCTGCAAGAACTGAACGAGGCGGTCGTAGTCGCCGTCGACCGACCGCTGTGCCAAGCGTCCAACCAGCGGCGCGGCCAGCTTGGCGAGACGTCCTTGCGGTCCGCCGGTGATGACGGCTGATACCCGGCAGGCGTCGGCGTCGATCGGAGTGACGGATCTTTCGACGCTGATTGGGAATGTCGACTCGACGGACGCGATGGCGATTCGCCGACCCGGTTCGTACGTGGTCACGACGAACGTCGTGCGGATGTCGCGGCCCATGAAACGGGCGTGCTGTTCGTAGGTGGAGCCTTCACCGATCGGCGGAACCGAAGTCCACACGCACGACCGCATGCCGTTCTGCCACGAGGGGTTGTTCGAGGCGTCGGCAAAGAACTCGAATACCTTGGCGGCGGGTCGCTCGATGTCGCGAGTCGCTCTCATCTCCATGGCATGACCCTATGAGCGGAGGTGTGCGGCTGCACCGATTCCGCGTCACGCCTCATCCCGGAGCCGTTCGAGGCCGTCGAGGATCAATGCAAGACCGCGATCGAACTCGGCTCCGAAGTTGTATCCGGGGGCGAGCGCGTGGTCGACGATCATCTCGTAGAGGAAGGGGTACTCGTCGCTTGGAAACTGTTGGAGAAGGTCCTGCGCAACATCCGCGACATCGTGTTCGTTGTCGAACGGCAAGCTGATCTCTTGTATCCCGAACCCGAAGACAAAGGCATCGAGAGTCGAGAAGGCGAGCGCTGTGGCCTCCATTGAGAAGCCTTGGGTCCGGAGGCATCCGAGCACCGCGTCGTAGTAGCGCAGCGAGGCGGGACCCGGCGTGGTGTGGGATTCCATGAGCCCCACCGCCCAGGGATGCCGGGTGAACATGTCTCGGGCGGAAACCGCCCGCTCTCGCATTGCCGTCTTCCAATCGACCGTCGCCGAGGGCAGGTCGATCTCGCTCACCACGCGATCGATGATGCCATTGAAGATGTCCTCCTTGTTGGCCACGTGGTAGTACAGAGACATCGCCTCGACACCGAGCCGGTCCGCGAGCTTGCGCATCGTGAGCGCGTCGATACCGCTCTCGTCCGCGAGGGCCACTGCAGAGGCCAGGACTCGATCTCGCGTCAGTGCGGGACGGGATTCGTTTGTGGGTTTGGTGCTGGCGGCCACGACATCCTCTCGACAAGGTACTTGACAATCTTACATCGTATGGTTAACTTCATGCCAGTCAACTTACATCGTAAGGTTCGTTCGGACCGAGAAAGGGACTTCATGACCACCCACATCACAGAAACAACACCACGCCGGGCGGCGCTCATCGCCGGCGTTGGGTACGTGCTCCTCTTCCTGCTTGGGATCTTCGCCAACTTTTTCGTGCTGGCGGGGCTTGTCGACTCGAGCGACGCCAGGGCAACGTTCGCCAACATCGCGGAAGCGGAGTTCCTGTTCCGCCTCGGTGTCGTCGGATTCCTCGTCATCTTCGCCCTCGACGTGGTTGTTGCCTGGGCGCTCTACATCCTGTTCAAGACGGTGGACCCAGAGACCTCCCGACTCACCGCATGGTTCAGACTGGTCTACACGGTCTTTCTTGGCGTCGCTGTGATCTTCCTCTTCCTTGTGCTGCAACTGCTGGGCGGTTCGGACTACCTGACGGCGTTCGCTCCCGGCCAACTGGACGCCCAGGCGATGCTGCTGCTCGATGCCTTCAACTACGCATGGCTGATTGGCCTGGCGTGCTTCGGCATCCATCTGGTTCTGCTTGGCTATCTGCTGATCAAGTCGAACGCCGCCCCGAGAGCACTTGGCATCCTGGTCGCGGTAGCGGGATCGGCCTACGTGTTCGATACGCTCGCCAAGACCCTGCTGTCGAGCTACGCGGACTACGAGGCGGTATTCCTCGTGATCGTCGCGGTTCCGGCAGTAATCGGGGAACTGGCGTTGACGGTTTGGCTGCTGGCCCGAGCTGGCAAGATGGCCCCGAGCCGGGCGGTCGCCGATGTGGGAGGTATCTGATGCCCGTGCCGATGTGGATCGGCGAAGTCAACAAGCGCGTGTTCAACCCCCGGGAGATCAGAAACGGCGAACGACCCGTCCTAACCCACGTCGGAAGATCCTCCGGGACCGTCTACCAAACCCCGCTCGACGCCCACCCGGTCGAAGGGGGCTACATCTTCATCGTGATGTACGGCTCGGAATCGGACTGGGTCAAGAACATCCTGGCCGCAGGAACCGCCACCCTCACCGTTGCGGGGGATGAGATCGATGTGACGTCACCACGGCTGATTTCGAAGGACGAGGCGTTCCAGGTGCTCGCAGAGACAACGAAGGCGCCGCCCGAGATCCTGAAGGTGACCGAGTATCTCCGGATGGACGCAGTCGCGTAGCGGGGTCCGTTGCCTCTTGGTGTCGCCTCCGAAACCGGCCGCGGTGTCCAGGACTTCCGAGCAGCCCGCATGGCGCGAGATGACGGTCGACGAATCGATAGCGCCGGATGGAACACTTGGCGAAAGGCCCTGGGTTCCCATGCTCGGCACGCGGACAATGGGACCTGTCGGATCATCGTCGGCTGGGAGTCCACATGCGAACACAACTCATGATCATGGCGATCGTCGGAGCCATCTTCCTCGCGGCGGTTGCCGTTGTGGCGGCGCTTGTGTGGCGGCTGGGCTGGTTCGCCGGTCTCGCCTTGGCCGTCGGGCTCGTGCTCATCGTCGGCGGTGTCTACTACTGGGTGGTCAAGCCGTGGCACCTGCGCTGGGGTGCAACCAACGAGGAGCTGGACCGAAACATGCCGGGAGACGATCTGATTCCCGATGCGGGAACGGCGACGCGAGCCATCGACATCGCGGCATCCGCGGAGGCGATTTGGCCGTGGCTCGTGCAAATCGGGTATGGAAAGGCAGGCTGGTACAGCTACGACTGGATCGACAACGATTTCCAGCGGAGTGCCGACCGAATCCTCCCCGAGTACCAGACCCTCGAGCCGGGTGACATGATCCTGATGATGCCCGACATGGGTTTCGTGGTGAACTCAGTCGACGAACCGCGTTCAATCGTCAGCGTGCTGCAGGACGGTTCGACGAGTTGGTGCCTGGCGCTGTATCCGACCGATGAGAGCACGACGAGGTTGGTCAGCCGCTGGCGACCCAAGTTCGACCTCACACCGGCCACCGTCCTGCTCACGGCACTCTCGGAACCCGGTACCTTCATCATGGAACAGAGGATGCTCCGTACGATCCGCGATCGGGTGGAGCATGCACCCGATCGATCCGTGTGAGGTGGTTCCTGTCGTTCGGCTCTACCGACCGGAGAGCATCCGCTCGAAGCTTGGTCCAGTTCGTGGAGGTTCATTGTGCGCAGTGCATGGGTTGGTGTCTGCCTGGCGGTAGTGCTTGTGGCGTGCTCGGGCGGGAGCCTCACGATCTCGGAGTATGCCGTCGAAGTCGAGGAGCTCGTCGCTGAGATGGAGGCTTCCTTTGCTTCGTTGGATGCCGAGTGGGAGTCCGCAACGCCCACCGTCGATGGGGCGAAGCGCTACTGGGATCAGCGGTTGGAGATTCGCGACGATTTTCTGGGCGCCATTCAGGATCTGAAGCCTCCCGAGGAGGTTGCGGACCAGCACGCGGCAGCGGTTGATGTGTTCGATCGAATCACCGAGGCGGATGAAGCCATCGCGGCGCAGGTCGCTACCTACGAGACGATCAGCGAACACCGACCTTGGTTAGACACGCCCCAGGGGCAGGCTTCCCTGGCCGTGCTCGAGGACGTATACGCGTTCTGCCGAATGAGCCAAGCGGAATTCGACGAGACTATCGAGCGCGAGCCACTCGAAGGCGTTCCATGGCTTCCTTCCGAGATGAGGGAGATCGTCCGGGTCGCCTTTGGGTGCCCACCGCAGGCGTAGCGAGCCGCGCCCGCGTTCTCGCTCAGTGCCCGGCCGCGAGCCAGAAGTGAATCGCTGCCAGGATCCCGTATCCGACCGTTTCCACCGGGGCTCCGGTGAGTGCTCCGACGATCGAGAATACGCCGCCGGCGATGAGCGCCGACCGGACTGCGCTCTTTCGCGACAGGATGGCGATTGCGAGAGTGGCTTCGAGGATGATCACCAAGACCGTGACGACGACGCTATTCGGGATCAGCAGGTTCTCGATGAAGGATTGCGCGGGCGGAAGCCACGCCTGTTCCGCCATGTCGATGTAGAACGCCCTGCTGTTCGGCAGCACGGAGAAGGTTTGGTGTACAGCGCCGATCGCGTACAAGACACCGATGACGACCTCGGTCGCCGTACGAACCCTCATCCGTCAGGATCGCTCAACGCGCTGGCGGTCTTCCCGCGGACGTCCGCCGCGTCATACTGGCTGTATGTGACTGCTCTCATCTTCGACTCCTGAGGACGGGCTGCTTCGGTCAGGTCACTTCAGGCTGAACGGGGGGTAGCGGTCGGTGACGAGCAGGAAACCGTACGCCTGGACACGCAGGGCCCACCGCGTCACTCCGACGACGTAGTCGAACAGAGCCTGTGGGTACCGCCCGGTGAAGAGGATGGCGAACCATGCGAACACGACTGCGAAGAATGCTCCGATGGCGAGGAAGATCAGGACGAAGAAGTGCGGAATCAGCAGGAGCCACTTGACGAGTGGGAGCCACCGATTGAGGTCGTCTTCTGCGTCCGGGTAGTCGATATCGAGATGGACCGACTGTTCGTCGACGGTCGAGGGGTACAGGTCGGTGAGCAGTGCGAAATAGGCACCGATCCGCGCTTCGAAGCGAGTGAACTCCCGCGCGAAGTCGAACCACCATCGGGGGTACCGCTGGCGGAACACGATCATCAACACCGTTGCGAAGAAGAGGCCGGCGGCAATTCCTCCGGTGGTTCTCGTGACCTCGGACACGGTTCGACCGGACACGGTGATCACCGTCACGGTCGAGGTTGCCGTCGCGGATATCAGCCCGAAGATGATCGCTATTGGGATGATCCAGATGAGTCGGAAGAACGTCGTGAGACGGTCGAGCTTCTCGGGGTAGTCGATGTCGAGACGGGCGGCGTAAGACTCGGATTCTGTGACCACGGGACCTCCTTGGGGTCCTCACCATTGCGGCGGCACGGCCCGGCTCAACAGAGGCCAACGGCCCAACTCGCAACGTAGCGCGGGTCGGCGCCGGGCGCAGTGCCGCCGCTCCACGACCCAACGCTGCACGCTGCTCCTCGCCGCCTTGAGTGCCTGTGATGCGCGCGGGTAGGATCTGGCGGCGATCAGAGGAGCACAATCGATCCCGACGCAACCGAAGTGATCGAGGATTCCGCGACCGGGTCGCCCGAACCGACGTCGGACCTTCACGAGATTGGTGAGCGTCGCGTCGTACGGATCGGTCCCGTTCGCGTCACTGGTAGGCGCCGTCGCCCGTCCGGCGAGAAGGAAGCCCTCCCGCGCGAGTTTCGCGGTACGGGGATGTTCTGGCTTGTCGTTGCCCTGGGCGCGTTGGTCATCTGGGTCCTGCTGTTCGCCCTTCCCAGTGCTGCGGATTGGTGGACCCGACAGGACCTGAAGCTCCTGCTGCGACTCGAGGACCTACGAACCGACGCCGCCACGGCGCTATTCAAGGCGTTCAACTGGATGACCAACGATCTGGTGATCCGTGTAGGGCGGTGGGCGATCGTCATTGCCCTGATCTTCTACAAGCGGTGGCGCCACCTCGCCGCCGCGATCGCGGTGTTCATCATCGTCGATCTGGTCAGCGCCGGAATGGCGAACGCCGTTGCCCGGCCCAGACCATTGGTAGAGATCCTGGTGCCATGGGAGGGATACGCGCATCCATCGTTGCCGGTCGCGTCGCTTGCAGCAACGTTCGGCGTCGTCGGGTACTCCTTGTTCCCGAAGGGAACGTGGCGCAACGGCTGGTTCATCGCGTGCGGCCTGGTCTTGTCCCTCATGGTGTTCGCGAGGATCTACCTCGGCGTGGACCACCCCTCGGACGCCATCGTTGCCGCAATGCTGGCGATTGCGGTGACCGTTGTCACGTTCAAGATCTTCGTGCCGGACTCGGTCTTCCCCGTCGGCTACTCCAGGGGGAAGTCGGCGCATCTCGACGTCGGGGGGAAACGCGGCGAAGCGATCAAGCATGCCGTCCTTGACCAGCTGGGCCTTGAGGTCACCTACCTGGGTCATATCGGACTCGAAGGGAGCGCCGGATCGACGCCGATTCAGATGAACGTACGGCGCCAGGAAGGCTCGGACGAGTCGGTGATGGTCTTCGCAAAGCTGTACGCACAGAGTCACCTCCGTGCGGACCGCTGGTACAAGTGGGGCCGAACCGTCGTCTATGGGACGCTCGAAGACGAAGTCCGCTTCACATCCGTGCGGCGCCTGGTCGAGTACGAGGACTACATGATGCGGGTCATGCGAGACGCAGGCGTCCCGTGTGCGCTGCCCTACGGCTTCGTGGAGATCACCCCGGAGCGGGAGTATCTGATCGTCACCGAATTCCTCGACGGTGCTCAGGAGATCAGCGAGATCGAACTCACCGACGAGCAGATCGACGAGGGGCTGTCGGTGATTCGGTGTCTGTGGGACGCCGGGTTGGCGCATCGCGACGTCAAGCCGGCAAACATCATGGTGCGTGACGGGCATGTCGTACTGATCGACGTGGCGTTCGGCCAGGTTCGGCCGACACCGTGGCGCCAGGCGGTCGACCTCGCCAACATGATGCTGGTGCTCGCGCTGAGCTCCGATGCCGAACGCGTCTACACGCAGGCCCTCAAGTACTTCTCGCCCGATGACGTTGCGGAGGCGTTCGCGGCGACCCGCAGCGTCAGTGTTCCCTCGCAGTCACGCAGCATGTTGCGCGCGCTCCGAAAAGACGAACGGGTTGATCTGGTCGCGTCGTTCAAGGAGGTGGCGCCGCCACGGGAACGCATCTCCATCCAGCGCTGGAGTAGGCGGCGAATCGCCATGGCGGCTGTCACCGTTCTCGCCGGTCTCATGCTCTTGTCGCTGATCTGGGACAACCTGACCGGCAAGGGATTCCTCTGATGCGGCGAGTGGTCATGGTCATCTGCGTCGCATCGCTGGTGCTTTCTGCCTGTGGAGAACAGCAACTTGGTCGCCGGCTCGTGGAGTGCGACGGACCGGCGCAGACACTCTCGGCCAGCACCATATTGGCGGCGCAGGCCGTTCCCGGCACGGAGTACATCCCGTGCGTCGAGGCGCTGCGACCCGGGTGGCATGCCAATCATATCGAGGCGAAGAGCGGCCAAGCCTACTTCACTATCGATTCAGATCGTATGGGTCTCGACTTTCTGAGAGTCACCCTGTTGGCGTCCTGCGATGTGGGATCGGCGCTCGAAGCTCCTTCGGACGAAGGCGGTGTGACGTACTGGGTCGATGTCCTCGAGGAGGAGACCGAATCGGCCATCGTCGTCATCCCCGTTGCTGCTCGCCACCACAACTACGCGACGTCGGTGATGGTGCGCCTCGTCGCCGAATCAATGAGGGGCCGCGACGTTGTCGCGACACTTGACGAATCCGACCGCGGGATCTCAGAGAAGGTGGCGGATGCGCACGCTTCGGGTCAGCAGGTGATCATCATCGACGACGCTGAAGTCGACACCGAGACGGTGAGCCTGCGTCTGATCGGGCATGACGAAGAAGCTGGTCTTGCTTTCGAGGAAGCTTTCGAAGAGATCGAGGACGATGTCGATGAACCGGTGTATCGAGCCCGCTGGTTCTACACCTTTGATGGCGGCTGCGTTCGCTACGACATCGACGCGGAGGGTGAAGGAGCGCAGACGGCGCGGATGGATGTGGCGCGAGCGATCGGGCTGTACTCGATGGAGGAGATCTACGAGCTCGCTCGTGACGCCGGCTACAAGGGGTTCGAGTGAGCGATCTCGCGAGCGCCGCCGACGAGTCAGATACTGATCAGAGTCGATCGCGGGGATTCCCGTGGAAGCGAATCGTCCAGGCGTTCATTTCGCTCGCCATCGTGATCGGCATCTTTGTTGGCGTCATGCCGCTCATCGCCGACTACGGCGACGTCTTCGACACAATCCGCGCGATGACCGGAATCGAGCTGGGGTCGCTCGTTCTCTTTGGTCTGTGGAATCTCGCCACCTACTGGTTCGTGCTCACCGCGGCGTTGCCCGGCCTTCGGCTCCGTGAAGCTGCCGTCGTCAACCAGGCCTCGACGGCAGTGTCGAATACCTTGCCCGGTGGCGGCGTGATCGGTGTCGGCGTGTCGGTTGCCATGCTCACATCGTGGGGGTTCACCGTCGGGTCGATTGGCCGGTCGGCGGTCGTGACCGGAATATGGAACAACTTCGTCAAGCTCGGCATGCCGGTGCTTGCTCTCGCCCTCCTCGCTCTCGAAGGTGGGTTGACTCCGACGCGTGTGACCGCTGCCGCCATCGGCATCATCGTCTTGATCGCCGCCGTCGTGCTCTTCGGTCTGTTGCTGCGCAGCGACCGATTGGCGAGGGCGATCGGTCGCGGCGTTGGCCGGATCGTCAACTGGGGGCGCGAGCTCCTGCGGAAGGACCCGATCGAGGGATGGGACGAGCGGTCCTCGACCTTCCGCACCGACACGATCGGGCTCCTGCGGCATCGGTGGCTGTGGCTCACCGTTGCGACGCTGATCAGCCACATCTCGCTCTATCTCGTGCTGCTCGTCGCCTTGCGCGATGTCGGGGTGTCTCAAGAGGAGCTGAGTTGGGTCGCGGTGCTTGCTGCATTCGCCTTCGTGCGATTGATATCGGCGCTTCCGCTGACTCCGGGCGGAGTGGGCGTCGTCGAACTCGGATATGCCGCGGTGTTGACGATCGGCCTCAACGACGTGACGAGCGCCCAGGTGGTCGCGGCGATCCTGGTTTTCAGAGCCGTGACCTACCTTCTGCCGATACCCCTCGGCCTGATTTCGTACATCATCTGGCGCGTGAACAAGAGTTGGAGACTGACCGAAGACCAGCGAGCGCAGCTCGCCGGAGATGCGTACGAGTATGGCCCGACCCCAACCACCGACCCTGGATCGGCATAGGTGTTGTGATGAGCCAGAGTGATTCCAAGGGGTCCGTCGAACCCGAGCACACCCCTGCCGACCGGTTGCTGTCCGATCCGCTGCTGCACGATCACCCGCTGGCCCAACGTGTCGCCGGCGGGTTGTGGATCCTGAGCGCGCTCCTCTTCTTCGCTCTGGCCGTCCCCGTCCTTGCCGATCGGGTGCAATCGATCGACGATGTTGTGCACCGATGGGCAGTGTCGGCGGAGTGGGATCCCGCGGTATTCGTAGCGAAGACGCTTGGCGTCATCGGAAGCGTCTGGGTGACCTGGCCGTTGATGGTTGCGATCGCCGGCTGGCTCGCGTGGAGACGCCGGTGGGAAGCGTTCGCTACCTGGATGGCAGCGATGGCAATCTCCCAAGTGCTCATTGGGCCCGTGAAGGATCTGTACGAGCGTTCTCGTCCGCCCCTGTCGCTCGTTGAGACAACGGGATGGTCGTTTCCGTCCGGCCACGCGATTGCAGCCGCCGTCATTGCGGTCGCGGCCGTGATCGTTCTGGTGAGCGCCGGCCCGAAGCGTCGGAATCTCGAGATGCTCGTCGGGTTGTTCGCCGTGGCTATGGCGCTCAGCCGCGTCTATCTCCGTGCGCACTGGCTTTCGGACGCCGTCGCCGGAGTCGCACTCGGCGCTGCGATCGCGATCGGATGCGCAGCTCTCGTCCACCTGATCGACGACCGTCGCCGACGCAACCGGCACGCTTCGTCGTGACGTTTCCGGTTCCCACAGGCAACTGGTTCGACGATGCCTTCAGGCTTGATGGCAACGCAGTTCGGCCGCCGCGGGCTGTGTCGCTACCGTGACCAGTGTTCCTGGTCTCGAGAGGAACAAGAACGAGATCGACGGCGGACGGGAGAACAGGGTGCGACGTGTGTGGGTTGTTGCCTGCTTGCTGGTCCTCGCCACGGCGTGTGGCGGCAGCGAACTGTCGTTGACCGAATACGTGGACCAACTCAACGTCATCGTGGAACAGGCCAGGGCGCGATACGAGGCGCTCGCGACAAGCCCGCAAGGCAGCATTCTGAGTGCCGAACCGAGCCAGCTTGCTGCCTTCACACCGAGCGATCTGGCTGCGGCCCTCGAAGAGATCAGGGAGATCGAGGCAGAAGTCGACGAGGCGACCGCCGCTATCGATCCACCCGAACAGGTCGCCGAGATGCACAGCCTGTTCTTCGATTTCGACAGCAACTTCATCGCCGCTCAGGAGGCTCTGGCAACCCGAGCGGGAACGGCTACCGACTGGATCGAACTCTCCGAGTCCCCCGAAATGGCCGCGTACCGGACGGCGCTCGCCATGGACAAGCAGCACTGCACCGACGTCCAAGGTTCGCTGAACGCCATCGGCGAGCAACGGGAGGCGTTCGCTGAAACGCCTTGGATTCCCAGTGAGCTGAAGGAGATATTCGAACTGGCGCTCGGGTGCGATGGGTACCCCGAACACCCCGAGAACGTGTACCGGCCTCCTTCGACCGATGGTTCCTAGCCGGCGTTGTCAACGCCGGCATTTGGGCGCGGTATCCGGGCGGGGAAGCGCTCCCAGCCGGCTACGGGCGGACCATGAGCCAGAGGGGCAGGTCCAGCCCGGCGGCGACGGCCTGTTCGACGACTTCGAAACCAAGGTGCTCGTAGAACCCCACGTTGCCTTCGGTCTCGGTCTCCAAGTAGACGGGTGTGTGGTCGCGGTCCGCCCTGCGCACGCCCGCACGCACCAACCCAGAGCCAAACCCGGCGCCCTGGTGCTGGGGATCGACTCCGATGGCTTCGAGATACCAGTGCGGACGCGGCATGAGTTCTTTTCTGCGCTCTTCGCCCTGACGTAGCACGGCCATCATGCGGCGCCGATCCGCAGTGGGGAGCTTCATGGCAAATCGGGCCATGGCCATGCCGGACCTCACCATCGGCCACAACCCGAGGTCTTGGCCCGGTCCCAGCCAGAGGGCAGCCGCCTCGAGACCGGGGGTCGCTTCTGCTGTCCCCTTGGCTGCCGTAGTCGTCTTCACCAGTCCGGTGAACATCTGGGCGAGCTGGTCTTGCCGTGTCTCGGGAGCAGAGACCACGGCCGACCAGAGAGGGTCATCTTGGAATGCGCGGCCGAGCACCGCGCCGGCAACGGTGAAGTCCTTGGGCTCCAACGGTATGGCTGTGCGAGCCTCGCTATCGACCACAGCATCATCCTAGAACCAGCCGCCGATGGCGGCGCCTGTGGAGAGCGACGGAATCAGCGCTTTGCTGAGTCCTCGAGAGTCGTCTTGAGCCTTCGGACATCGGCGCGGTTCTGACGCTGTCCAATCCTTCCGAAGATCGGGCCCATCAGTCGGTACCGCCCGGTCGGCTTCACATCCGCTTCGAGGATGAATCTCGTGTCGCTCTCAACCGGTTCGCAGACGTACCCGCCCGTTCCCCGGATTGGACCCGTGTCGAGCGTCCACCTCGCGAGCATGCCCGGCTCGAATTCGTAGACCGTCCACGTTGAAACCATCTCGCGGCCATTTGCCTCGACACGATCGAATTCGGCGGTACCCACCCCCGGCGGCCCATCCGAAGTGAACGCGGCCTCGACGACACCGCTGCGCCACTGCGCATTCTGAGACACCTCCATGACGTAGTCGAACACCTCGGACGCCGGTCGATTGATGGTGATCGTTGCCGAGATGTCCATACCGCCATCCAATCTTCAGGCGGTCCCACATCAATCCAACCGTCGTCACGCCAAGCCGGCAGGGGGAACTGCGGACTTCCCGACGTGAACCCAGTCTGTGTCGTGCGGTCCTCTCGCGTAGAGCCCTACGTCACTTGTGCGCTTCAACCGCATCGGAACGCCTGGCCATCACGCCGGTCCGGGCGCCGGGTCCGAATGGTCTCTTTCTTCTTGTTCGGTCGGTCTCTTCAGATCCAGAGTGCGGCATCGGCGGGAGAGGAGCTTGCATTGGCAATGGATCATGAAGCAGGGGTCGGTGCTGAGTCGCTCGGTCCACCGGAACCCGCCGGAACCGGTGCGCCCGGCAGCGGACACCGATCGCCACGGCTCTGGATCGTTCCGGTGCTTGTTGTTGTGTTGGCGATTGCGACGGCTCTCGTGACGATCCTCGTCTGACGAGCGGGTGATGCTCTGCGCCTACTCCTGCATCCTGCGCCTGAAGAGGAACACGGCGATGAAGCCGGTGATCACGGTGCATCCGAGGACCCAGTAGAAGTCTGTCGCGATGTCGGCGAAGCCGGCTCCATCGACCATGACCGCCCGCGTCGCATCGAGGGCGTGGGTGAACGGGAGGAAGCTGGCGACACTCTGGAAGGCGCCTCCGATCTCCTCGAGATCCATCCAGGCGCCTCCGAAGATGGTCAGGAGGAGTATCGCAGCGTAGAGGAACGGCACCTGCTTGACCGTGAAGGCGACACCCAGAATCATCCCGAGCTCGATGTAGAAGATTGCCGAGATAAGCAGGACGAGAAAGACCAGGCCTGCGTTTCCATTGATCTCGAGGCCGAGCAGCGCGCCGATTCCGAAGATCACCCCGGCTTGGATGATCGCTACCGGGATGTATGGCAGCGAGTAGGCCGCAACGAACTCGTTGGGTCGCAGTGGCGCCGTCAGCAGCCGCGAGAACAACGCACTTTCGCGATCGCGAGACAGGGCCATTGCCGCACTGAACATCAACATGACGAAGCCGAAGAGCACGATCCCTGGAGCCAACACGGTGGGTGTGAAGAACTTGGCGACGCCCCCCAGGGCCTGGAGCACGAGCAACATGACCGTCGGAAGCCCGATCGTGAGCCCCAGCGACAACGGGTCACGCCAGACATCCTTGAAGTTCCTCTTGGCGAGTTCGAGAGACCTCATTCGCGGAGCTGCTTTCCGGTCAGGTGCAGGTACACATCGTCCAGCGTGACCTGCTTGCGATGCGTTGATTGGATGACAATCCCACGGGGTCGCAGCACATCCTCGATGTCGTAGAGGTTCACATCGTCGGCTTCGATCTCAATTCCGCCGTCGATCCGTCGCACATTCGGGTATGCCGGTCGGAGGGCGTCGATTGCGTCGTCCGGTATGTCGCTCGCTTCGATGATCGTTACCGGTCCGTCGGAGATGCTCGCCTTCAATTCGTCCGGGGTTCCCAGCGCGACAATCCGTCCCGCGTCGATGATCGCAATTCGGTCGGCCAGTGCGTCGGCCTCCTCCAGATAGTGCGTTGTGAGGAGAATCGTTTTGTCGCCTTTGAGTTGTTCGACGTGATCCCAGATGGCTCGTCTCGACTGCGGATCGAGACCAAGCGTGGGCTCGTCGAGGAACAGCACGTCGGGATCGGAGACGAGGGCCATCGCGAGGCTGAGCCGGCGCTTCATTCCCCCGGAGTACTTCTTGGCCTTCTCGGATGCTCGATCCACAAGCCCCATCATTTCGAGCAGATCCTCGGACCGCTTCTTGATCTCGTCCTTGCCGAAACCGTGGAGGCCTGCCATCAGACTCAGGTTCTCCCACGCGTTCAGTTGCTCGGCGATCGCCGTCTCCTGGGGTGAGATCGCGATTGTTTCCTTTACCGCGAGCGACTCCTTCTGGGTGTCGTGGCCCATGACCGCTGCGCTTCCGCCCGTCGGCCTGATCAAGCAACACAGCATCTTGATCGTTGTCGTCTTGCCGGCTCCGTTGGGTCCCAGCAAGGCGAACAGCTCACCGGCGCGGATGGAGAGGTCGAGGTCGTCCACCGCCTTCAAGGAACCGTAGGCCTTGGAGACGCCGGTCGTCTGTACAGCAAGGGGTCCCGCCGTTGGCGTGTTGACCATGTTCTCCCAGGTCTGTTGTACGTCACGCTACGCATTCGGCGGCTTAGGCGCATAGGGGCACTTGGCCCAACGGGGAGTGCCGACACTCTGAGCCACCCAGGGCGATGTCTTTTCGGCACCCTGTCCTCAACGGACGCCTTCGGCCTGGCTCCACTGTGATGGATGTGGCGGTGGGTCGGCATCCGAGGGGGGAGCGGCCGGTACGCTCTGGCGAAGCCCGACACACGCAAGGAGACCGTGATGAAAGGGATTGTTCAACACAAGTACGGCGCCCCCGGCGATGTCCTGGCGCTTGAGGAGATCGACCAACCGGAGGCCCACGATGGAGACGTTGTGGTGCGTGTTCGCGCGGCGTCGATCCACATCGGTGACGCCTTCGGCGTCCAGGGCGTTCCCAAAGCGATGCGCCCGGTGTTCACGGCCACCAAATCGAAGAACGGTGTGCCGGGAACGGACCTTGCGGGAATCGTCGAGACGGTCGGTGAGGGTGTGACGACGCTCCAGCCGGGCGATGAGGTCTTTGGCTCGTGCAAGGGCGCGTTCGCTGAGTACGCGTCCGCCAACGAAGAAACGTTGGCCCTGAAGCCGACGAACCTCTCTTTCGAGCAAGCCTCCGCGATCGGCGTGTCTGCAATGACGGCCCTCCAGGCGCTCCGCGATCAGGGAGATCTGCAGGCGGGGCAGACGGTTCTGGTGACCGGTGCTTCGGGCGGTGTAGGAACGTTCGCGGTGCAGATCGCCAAAGCGCTCGGTGCCGAGGTCACTGGCGTCTGCAGCACACGCAACGTGGACATGGTTCGTTCGCTCGGCGCCGACCATGTGATCGACTACACCAAAGAGGATTTCACCCGGAACGATCAGCACTACGACCTGATCCTCGACAACGTAGGAAACCACTCTCTGTCGGACATGCGAAGCGCCCTCAACCCGCAGGGGACGCTGCTCGCCAACGGTGCACCGGTGAGCGGTTGGTTCGGCGGCCTTGGCTACGTCGCCAAAGCCTTCGCCGTGTCACTGTTCGTCGGCCAGCAAGGACGCCCGTTTGTCTCGATGGCGACCAAGGAAGATCTGGCCACTCTGAAGGAGCTTGCCGAGGCTGGGAAGATCGCGCCGGTCATCGACCGAACCTATGCACTGAGCGAGACGGCCGCCGCGGTGGGTCACGTCGCCGAAGGGCACGCCCAGGGCACGACCATCATCACGATGTGAAACAAACGGCGCCGTTTCGATCGGCGCATACTGATACTGCCGGGCAGCAAGAACAGAGAGACGATCGGGTAGCGGAGAGTGTGAGGATCGTCCTCTCGGGGCTATGGGTGGCGTTGATGCTGACCTATCTCCTGGGCGAAGTGATGCGGATCTTCGCCGGCGATTTCACCGCGGGCGAAATCGATGGCAAAGAGGCGAGCCAATGGATGTGGGTTGCCGCCTCGGCCATGATGATGATCCCAATTGTCATGCTCGTCCTGTCTCTCACCGTGGCATACCCGGCTATACGTTGGGCGAGCATCGTCGCTGCCATCGGATTGGTGCTCTTCAACGTCGCCGGCCTGCCATACAACGGTCTCTACGACAATTTGCTGATCGTCGTCGGCTTCGTATTCAACGGATTGAACGTTTGGTACGCGTGGACGTGGGTTCCGGCCTGACGCCACGGACACAACCTGACGCGTGAGGGACGACCGGCGAGCGACCGACGGGCGTCATCCGTTGGGATCAAGCGATGGTTCGAGAATCACGACGGCGGTCTCCGATGATCGGAGCGCCGCATAGGCGTCGAGGTCCTTGTCGATCTCTCCCCACCGAGCCCACAGGCGTTCCCGTTCTTCCCCCACCGCGGCTCGTCCCCTCACCGCGCGTTGGCCACCGGGAAGGTCGACGCTGGCCTCCGGATGAGCTTGGAGGTTGAGCCACCACGCCGGCTCTCCGTCGGACCAGCCGTTCATTGCCATGGTGACGAGGTCCGGACCGTCTTCGAAGTAGCCGAGCATCACGCTGCGCTCTTGGCCGGTGCGACGACCGGTGGCGGTCAGGCGCATCGTGCCCCACTTGCCGGGCTTCGGACGCCACAAGCCGACGCGCCCGCCAGTGCCGCGATACAGGGCGCGATGCGTGGCCCACGCGGAGCGAACGAACCATCGGGGAGGGGGCCGAACTCGTTTCTTGCTTTCATCCGACATCGGGTGCACTCCTTGCGAGCCGATCGGCCAAGCGTAGCTCAGAGCATGTGGCGCCCATCCCCGTCGGGACCGTTCCGCGGCTGACCGCGCAGGCAGCTTGCGTGCAAGTCCTGCGGGATTGTGATGACGACCTTCCCCCTGGCGTGGCCGTGTCCAGGTAGTTCATGGCTTCGGCGACCTCGCTCAGCGGGAATGTGCGGTCGACGACCGGCGTGACGGTCCCGGCTTTGAGGAGGTCCTTCATGACGCCGATGTCCGCGTCCTTTCGGGTCTGGTCGAGTTCGACGAACGACTGGCCTGCAAACCGAGAGAAGACGCGCATCCTGTGCAGCTTTCCCAACGGCCCCAGCCAGTCGTGTTCCGGCAGGCCGAACGACGCGAGACACAGGCCATCGGGGGCCATGACGCGGCGGACATCGGGCAGCCGGCGATTCCCGGCGTTGTCGAGCACCAGGTCATACCGATGGTCGCCCACGGTGAAGTCCTGGGTGGTGTAGTCGATCACATGATCGGCACCGATCGAACGCACCATCTCCACGTTGGGCGTGCTGCACACGCCGGTCACCTCGGCGCCATACGACTTGGTGATCTGCACGGCAAACGTGCCCACGCCGCCCGATGCACTGTTGACGAGGACGTTCTGCCCCGGCACCGCTCCGTCGACCATCCCAAATGCTTCGTCACCCGCCCGAAACGGGTGACTTGCTTGCCGGCTGCCATGACCGATCCGGCAACGTCGGTTCTCAGGCGATCACCCGGCGGTCTGCGCAATCTGAACTGGACCCGCAGTTCCCTTGACCGCGACGGCGCCCAACCGTGGCGCCAGGCCGATCGGACCCGTCGAGACCCCGTCCGCTACGGAACGAAACGCCCCGCACCGCCGCCACATCATCATCCAGACAGATACTGGCCGCAACCGTCTGTGTGCTGTGGGCGGATTCCGACACTGAGTGAGTGTCCGGCGGCTCGTCATCGAGTCGTACAACGAGAGAAACCCCTGCAATGCAAGGGTTTCAGGTGGTGGTCAGGGGCAGGGTCGAACTGCCGACCTCTGGTTTTTCAGACCAGCGCTC
>CAZONX010000009.1:0-41041 GCA_964581295.1 uncultured Acidimicrobiaceae bacterium | reverse complement strand
CGACCAGGGCTTCGGCCAGATCCAACGCAACCACCCACGACGATGGGGCCGGTGGGGTGAACGCTGCGGTCTCGATCATGCCGGTGAGCGCTGCGAGCGCGGTCGTGAGCACATCGTCGGCGTGGAACACCGCTCGCTTGTCTTCCTGTAGATCCCGGTTGTACGAGAGGGGGAGGCCCTTCTGGAGTGCCAGCAGACCCGTGAGGTCCCCGATCACCGTGGCAGCCTTACCGCGAGCCAACTCGGCGATGTCGGGGTTCTTCTTGTGCGGCAGCGCCGACGACCCGGTGGTGTGGGCATCGTCGTATTCGGCCCAACTGAACTCCTCCGTCGACCACAAGACCAGCTCCTCCGACAGGCGCGAGAGGTGCACCATGGCCTGCGACGCACAGAACACATACTCCGACGCGAAATCGCGCGATGCAACGGCATCGAGTGAGTTCTCGAACGGGCCGCTGAATCCGAGCCGTTCTGCAACGAGGTCGGGCCGCAACGCCAACGCGCTCCCGGCTGAGGCGCCGGCGCCCAAAGGCGAGACGTCGATCCGCCCTCTTGCATCGACGAACCGCTCGGCATCGCGCAACAACATCCAGGCATAGGCGAGCAGGTGGTGCGCAAATGGGATGGCCTGCGCCTGCTGCAGGTGCGTGTAGGACGCGACGACCGTGTCGCCGGCCTCCTCGGCCGTACTTGTCAACGCGTCAACCAAATGCTGGATCTGCTCGACGCGGTGGTCGACGGCTCTTCGGAGATAGAGCCGCAGATCGAGAGCGATCTGGTCGTTGCGAGACCGTCCGGTGTGGAGATGGCCGGCGTCCGGACCGATCAACTCGCCGAGGCGTCGCTCCACTGCAGTGTGGACGTCTTCGTCGGTGTCGCGAAACTCGAAGCGGCCGAGATGGGCCTCTTCGAGGATGTGCTCGAGACCTTCGGTGATGCGACGCACCACTTCGGGCGACAGAAGATCGACCTCACCGAGCACCGCAACATGTGCGAGCGACCCGGTGACATCGTCGACGAGCAGCCGACGGTCGGACGCGTCGGTGGTGAAGCGCCACAACGACTCCCCCGGCCCAGTAGCAAACCGACCACCCCACAGCGTCACGCGTGCCTCCGCGCCTGCTCGATCGCCGAACCAGCCCCCCTGCCCATCCGCGGGAGCGGATGCGCGTCCCCCAACTCCATTGGGGGACAGAAGACTGACGACTGACGACTGACGACTGACGACTTCACGCTCACTCCCCTTCCCCCATCCGCTTCTCGGCAAACGTGCGTAGGCGGAGGCTCTGGAGGTGGATGAATCCATCTGCGTCCGCCTGGTTGTAGACGTCGTCGGCTTCGAAGGTCACCGTCGCCTCGTCGTAGAGGTCGTGGCTCTGCGAGCGGCGTCCTTCTATGACGACCTGGCCCTTGAAGAGTCGTAGACGGGCTTCGCCGTTGACGCGGGTCTGGACATCGTCCATGAAAGCCTGGAGGGCCTCTCGCTCCGGCGAGTACCAGAACCCGTTGTAGACCATTTCGGCATAACGGTTGGATAACTCGTCGCGCAGGTGGGCGACCTCACGGTCGAGGGTGAGGGACTCCACCGCTCGGTGCGCGTGGTAGAGGATCGTGCCGCCCGGCGTCTCGTAGACACCGCGGCTCTTCATACCGACGAACCGGTTCTCGACAATGTCGATGCGGCCCACGCCGTGGCGGCCACCGATCTCGTTGAGCAACGTCAGCAACTCAACGGGACCCAACTCGACGCCGTCGACCGACACCGGCGAACCGGCCCGGAAGCCGACCGTGATGACCTCTGGCTCGTCGGGAGCGTCCTTCGGGTCGGTCGTCATCCGGAACATGTCGGGCGGTGGCGAAGCCCAGGGATCCTCGAGCACTCCGCCTTCGTAGGAAATGTGCAAGATGTTGGCGTCCATCGAATACGGCATCTTCGGTGTCGTCGGGATCGGGATGTCGAACCGCTCTGCGTAGGCGATCAGATCGGCTCGCCCCTTCATGTCCCACTCACGCCACGGAGCAACGACCTTGATATCCGGCTTGAGGGCATAGGCGGAGAGTTCGAACCGAACCTGGTCGTTGCCCTTGCCGGTTGCTCCGTGTGCGATGGCGTCGGCACCGGTTTCCTCGGCGACGCGCACGAGCCCCTTTGAGATCACGGGGCGGGCCAGCGACGTGCCCATCAGGTAGTAGCCCTCGTAAAGGGCGCTCGAGCGGACGGCGGGGAACACGAAGTCCTGCACGAACTCGTGCGTCAGGTCCTCGGTGATGGCTTCGACGGCACCGGTGGCGATTGCCTTGGCGTGCGCCTCTTCGGCTTCGGCGCCCTGGCCGACATCGGCGGTGTAGGTCACCACTTCGGCGCCGTATTCCTCAATGATCCAGCGCAGGATGATGGACGTGTCCAACCCGCCGCTGTAGGCGAGCACCACCTTCTTGATACCGTCCTTCATGTCATCCTCCTTCGAGTTCGATGGCCACTGCCACCGCGTTGGTTGGTTCGTCAACGGCAATGAACACCGTGTCGTCGCCCGCGATAGTCCCCACCACATCGGGGAGTTCAGCGACGTCGATTCTGCTGCCGACAAGATGCGCTGCACCGGGCGAAACGCGGATGATGACGAGCTGTCCGGTGATCGCTACTGATTCGACGAACTCGTCGACCGCAGCAGCGAGCGCCGAGCGAGCCCGCCGGAGATCTTCGGGATCCCGAATGCGATACCGCAAGCCCTCGCCGTCCCTGGCCTTCGTGGCTCCAATCGCCTCGAGGTCGCGAGAGATCGTCGCTTGGGTCACCGCGTGCCCCGCGTGAGCGAGCAGCCGGCGGAGTTGAGCCTGGCTCTCGATGGTCTCGGTCGTGACCAACTGTTTGACGAGGCGTCGTCTCGATTCGGTGGAGGTCACGAGACCGGTTCCTTGGTGATCATCGTCCCGATCCCCTCCGGCGTGAACACCTCGAGCAGGACCGAGTGCTGGATGCGGCCGTCGAGAATGTGCACCCGCTCAACGCCAGAATCGATCGCGGCGACGCACGATTCGAGCTTCGGGAGCATCCCGGCGGTCACCGTGCCGCCATCGACGATCCGCTGGATCCCGTCTTCGGTGATCCGCTGGATCAGCGAGTCTTCCTGCCCGAGCACCCGATAGAGTCCCTCGACGTCGGTGAGATAGACCAGCTTCTTCGCTCCGAGGGCGGACGCCAGTGCACCCGCAGCCGTGTCCGCGTTGACGTTGTAGACCTCGCCGTCCTCGCCTCTGGCAATCGGAGCGATGATCGGCACATACCCCTGGTGCTGCAGGCTGCTGACCAGCCCGGGGTTGACTGCCGTGATGTCGCCCACGAATCCGAGGCGCTCGTCTCGCGCCCGGGCAACGAAGAGGTTGCCGTCGAGACCGTTGATACCGGCGGCCAACGCACCGTGTGCGTTGACGAGACGCACAATGTCCGGATTGATCTCACCGGCGAGAGTCGCCTGCACAACACGCATCGTGTCCGCGTCGGTGACGCGCAGGCCTTCGAACCACTGGGGTTCCACACCACGCTGGTGCATCGCCTCGCTGATTCTCGGCCCTCCGCCGTGCACGATCACAACGTTGATCCCCACGTAGTGGAGCATCGCGACGTCGTCGGCAAAGGTGCCCCGCAGCCCCTCGTCGACCATGGCCGACCCGCCGTACTTGATGACAACGGTCTTGCCCCGGTGGGTCTTGATGAACGGCATCGCCTCCGAGAAGATCCGGGCTTTGCCCATCGTGCTGGCGATCCGCGGCTTGCCGTGATCGGGTGGTGTGTGTCCGGTGTTCATGAACGCTCCGCGTTGAATCTGACATAGTCGGGAGTCAGGTCGGTCGTGAAGACGCGCGCCGTGCCCGGGCCCGCACCCACACACACGGTCACGCCGAAGTCCCCCTCCATCGCTTCGCTCAACTTGTCCTCATCTGCACCGGCCCCGCACCCCCGCCGTGCAACCGTGGTCCCCTCGAATGCGATCGACAAGTCGTCGAAGTCGACCTCCTCGCCCACCTCGCCGAGAGCGGCGATGATCCTGCCCCAGTTGGGATCGGCGCCGTAGAACGCTGAGCGCACGAGCGCTGAGTCGGCGACGCTCCGCCCGATGCTCCGTGCCGCATGATCATCCGTCGCTCCGGTCACGGCGATCGTGACCACACGCGATGCGCCCTCTGCATCCGCAGCCATCATGCGGGATAGCTCCACTGCGGCGCCGGTGAGCGCAGCGGCCAACGAATCCGCATCAGGAGCGGCTCTCGATGCGCCGGACGCGAGTGCGACCACGGTGTCGTTGGTCGACGGGCATCCGTCCACGTTCAGGGCATGGAACGAGTAGTCGACGGCCACCCGCAGAGCCGCGTCGAGCACCTCCGCCGTTGCCACAGCGTCGGTGGTGAGCACCGCCAGCATGGTGGCCATGTCCGGGCGAATCATGCCGGAGCCTTTTGCCATTCCGCCCACGGTGAATCCATCGCCTTCGACCACGACCTCTTTCTTCACCGAGTCCGTGGTCATGATCGCCGTGGCCGCGCAAGCCGCGTGTTCCTCGGTCGAACCGAGGGCGGCGACACCGTCTGCGACACCCGCGGTGATGGTTTCGGGCGGCAAGTGGGTGCCGATCGTTCCGGTCGAGCAGACAAGCACCTCCTCTGGTGAACAGGCCATCAGCTCCGCTGTGCGGTTGGCGGTCAACTCGGCGACCGCACGGCCGCGCTCCCCCGTTGCTGCGTTCGCGCAACCCGAGTTCAGCACCACCGTCCGCACCGACGAGTGCGCCGTCATGTGGCGACGTGAGAGCCGCACCGGGGCGGCCGCGGCCATGTTCGTCGTGAAGACGGCGGCGGCGGGAACAGCCGTGTTCGCCGCCACGACGGCGAGGTCGAGCACACCGTCCGGTTTGATGCCGGACGCCACGCCGGATGCCATGAACCCCTTCGGGGCGATCACACTCACGGCATCCACCCTTGCATCGGCAGTCCGGCGGTCTCGTCGAGACCGAGCATCAGGTTCGCATTCTGGACCGCCTGGCCCGCTGCCCCCTTGACGAGGTTGTCGATTGCGGAAATCGTGATGACGGTTCGCGTGCGCTCATCGAGATAGGCCGAGATGAACACTCGATTCGATCCAACGACCCAACGCGTCTCCGGCGACTCCTCGACGAACGAGACGAACGGCTCATCGAGGTAGGCATCGTCGAGAGCCGTGACGATGTCCTCGAAAGTGGTTCCATCGACGGCCGAGGCATAGGCCGTAGTCAGCATGCCGCGTTGCATCGGAACGAGGTGCGGGGTGAAGATGAGTTGCACCGAACCCTCGGCGATTTGGTCGAGGCCCCGCTCCATCTCCGGACGGTGCCGATGGTTCAAGACGTTGTATGCCTTCACCGATTCGTCGACGGCTCCGTATTGAAGGGAAGCGTGGACACCTCGTCCCGCCCCAGACACCCCGGACATCGAGTCGACGATGATGCCCGTCGGCTCCACCATGCCTGCACCGAGCACCGGGGCAAGAGCGAGAATCGCCGACGTTGGGTAGCAGCCGGGCACCGCCACGCGATCAGAAAGGGCAATGGCCGCCCGATGCAGCTCAGGGAGCCCGTAGACCCACTTTCCGAGTTCCGATGGGTATGGATGGTCGACGCCGTAGGCATCGAGGTACCGCTCCGTCGTATCGAGTCGGAAATCGCTTCCAATATCGACCACCTTGACGCCGCGTTCCACCAGGGCCATTGCGGGATCGGCCGACGCGCCGTGCGGCAGCGCCAAGAAGGCGAGGTCGACATCCCCTGCGGCCTCCGGGTCGTTGGGCACCAGCACGCGGTCACCTCCGGTGAGGTGGGGATGCACCGTGGCAAGGGTCTTCCCAGCCGCAGTGTGGGCACCGAGGTAGGCGACCTCGAGATCCGGGTGACCGTCGACGAGACGAATCAACTCCCCGCCGGCGTAGCCGGACGAACCGAAGATGGCGATGGCGTGTGGCATGCGGTGTCCTCGAGCGAACGAGGAATATACGCATATTCACCACAAAATGCAATGCTGTTCGAGTTGCGGGAAATGCACAGTCGATTGCGTATCGGAGCACCGGTGCGCGAAGCTTGCATTCGGTATGCTGGGAGGCCCGTTGGATTCGAACATCTGGATCGTCGCTCATCAGTACGGATGGGACGAGGCACTGCTGTTCGTCATTCCGATCGCGATCGCGATCGTTGTGGTGCGCCGCCTCGACAAGCGGGAGAAGACCGACGACAAATCACCGCCAGCAAACCCCCTGCCAAGTCGTAGCCGAGACGACGAAGACAACGGTTGAACAACCAACCAACCTCGACAAGAATCAGTCCACCCACACACAAGGAGAAAAGCGTGGCACTTGCGCCGATCGAACTGTTGGTCATCGGCTTTCCTGACAACGACTTCAGCGGCGGGATCCTTCCGGAACTCGAGACGCTCGTCGAGAACGGTGTCATCACCGTCGTCGACGCCCTCCTGATCGTCAAGGAAGAGGACGGCACCGTCGATTTCCTCGAACTCGACCAGATCGATGCCGGTCTCGAGATCGCAGCATTGAACAACCTGCTCGTCGAAGGCAACGGACTGCTCGGTGACGAGGACGTCGCTGATTTCGCCGAGGCGCTGCCGCCCGGCTCGTCCGCTGCAGCGCTGGTGTTCGAGCACACCTGGTTCAAGCCGTTGCGCGACGAACTGGTGGACTCCGGTGGGGTTCTGCTCGCCAACATGCGGGTCCCCGGCCGCGTCGTCGACGAAGTGCTGTTTGCTGTTGCCGAACTCGAAGCTGAATAGGAGATACACCGATGCCAAGAAGAAGAGGACGACCCGGGATCGTGAGGACGATGGGGCGAACTGCAGTAATAGCGGGGACCGCGACCGCGGTGAGTGGAGGCATGCAGCGCCGCTCGGCGGGCAAGCAGCAGGAAGCCTATGAACAGGACGCAGCCAACCAGGCCGCGTTCGATTCGCAGGCACAGATGAACGAGATGCAGGCACAGATGAGCGCCATGCAGACCCAGCAGGCAGCTCCGGCCGCTCAACCCGCAGGGGCGGCCGCTCCTGGCGACGACACGATGACGCAACTCAAGCAACTCGCCGACATGAAGCAATCCGGTCTCCTGACCGACGACGAGTTCGCCGCAGCCAAGGCGAAACTGCTCGGTTGACCGACCTGCCGATTCAATCCAGGGCCGGAAGACCGCGGGCAAATGCTCCGCGGTCTTCCGGCCCTGGCGATATACGGATTACGACGGCAGGCTATGCGTTCATGAGATCCCGAGCCACCCTGCTGTTCCTTCTCGTCGCCGCACTTGTCGTCATGGCAATCCCGGCCTCCGCGCAGTCGACCTCCGACGACGATGCCCTAGTGCGCGTCGTGTTCTTCTTCTCCCCGACCTGCGGCCACTGCGAATACGTCATCAACGACGTCCTACCCGGCATCTTCGAGGAGTACGGCGGCGAACCGGAGGTGTTCTACGACGACACGCTCCTCGCCGACGAGGTCGCCTTCTACGAGATGACGAACGGGACGCTCGACATCCTCTTCGCCGACCTGAGCACCGACGACGCCATCGCTCTCTACGAGGCGGACACGGAACGGCTCAGTGTCCCGGACGAACAACTCGGGGTACCGCGGCTCGTCGTCGAAGACGTCTACTACGTCGGATCACAGGAGATCCCGGACGCCCTCCCCGGGCTCATCGAAGACGGTCTCGCACGCGGCGGCATTCCCTGGCCCGACATCCCCGGTATTTCGGAAGCGATCGCGTCGGTCCCCGGCATGGCGGTCGGCAATCAGCCGGTCGGCGACCAGCCGGTGACCGACGATCCGCAAGACGATGCTGCAGCGGCGCTCCCCTCGTCGGACGACGAATCAGTCGCCGACCGGTTCGGCAATGATCCGGTAGGCAACAGCCTGGCCGTGCTCGCACTCATCGCAATGCTGGCCAGCCTCGTCGCCGTCCCGTTGATGATCAGAAGCGGAAAGCTCGCCGCGGGACCCTCGTGGGTCATCCCCCTGCTTGCGCTCGTCGGAATCGGCGTCTCCATCTACCTCGGCAGCGTCGAAGCCAGCGGTGCCGAAGCCGTGTGCGGACCGGTCGGAGACTGCAATGCCGTTCAGCAAAGCGAGTACGCGACGCTCTTTGGAGTTCCAATCGGCGTCCTCGGCGTCGTTGGCTACAGCCTCATCCTCGGGGGTTGGGCGATCTCGCGGTTCGCCAAAGACCGGCTGGCCGATTTTGGCATGATGCTGGCTGCGGCGATCGCCCTCGGCGGGACGCTGTTCTCGATCTATCTCACGTTCCTCGAACCATTCGTGATCGGAGCGACGTGCATGTGGTGTCTCACCTCGGCCGTAGCGATCACCGGTCTGTTGTGGGCAACGGCGGCACCCGGATGGGCCGCGCTGGGCCGAGTCGGCTCGTCGTAACCGACGCTCTCCACCGCTCAAGCGCTGAATGTCCCCATCAGGGTCGTCTCCTCGAGGATGTGCCCGCTCGCTGCGCTCAGAACCTCATTGCTCGTAGCTCCCTCGGCAAGCCCGAGCGATGCGTCGAGGGCGTAGATCTTGAAGAAGTAGCGGTGGACTCCCGACGGTGGACACGGGCCCCCATAGCCGGTCCGCTGCCACGAGTTGATCCCGCCGGTTCCGAATTCACCCACGTTCTCGGGGATTGCCCCGGTTGGGGTGATGTCGAAAGAGATCCAATGGTCCCACGTTCCACCCGGGGCATCCGGATCGTCCATGATGAGGACGAGGGACACCGCCTCGTCTGGGATGTCGGAGAGGCGCAACTCCGGCGAGACGTCGTTCCCTTTGCAGGTGAATCGATCCGGAATCCGCCCATCCGCCTCGAAGGCCGGTGACGTGAGTTCCATGGCGGCTCCTCCAATTGACGGCGTTGCCGGGAGCGCGGTCGTCGTCGTGTCCGCGGTGCCGCTGCATGCTGAAGCGGCAAGGGCCGCTATCACGAGCATCAGGAGTGGCGCCTTCATGCATCGAGTATCGCGCAGTCGGACCTGGGCCGCTACCCGCGCTCGGCCGCCCACTCGTCGAGCATCACATACGCCTCGTCCTCGTTGAACGGGCCGTCCTCGATCCTCCGCTCGTAGAGCATCTCCATGACTTCGCCGACCTGCGGCCCCGATTCCAGGCCGAGGTGCGCCATGACCTGATTGCCGTCGATCGGCGGCCGAAGCGAGTCGAGTTCCTCCTGCCCGCGCAGTACGTCTATCCGCTCTTCGAGTTCGTCGATTCGGCGGCTGATGGTCCGCTCGCGTCTCCGGTTTCGCGTGGTGACGTCACACCGCACCAACTCGTTGAGATCGACCAGCAAACCGCCGGCGTCGCGCACATAGCGCCGCACCGCCGAGTCGTTCCAGCCCATCTGATAGGTGTGCGGACGCATGTGCAGGAACACGAGACGCGACACATCCTCCGTCGTCTGCTTCGAGTAGCGCAGGGCCTTCATGCGGCGCTTCGTCATCCGTGCTCCCACCACCTCATGGTGGTGGAACGAGACCCCCCCTGGGCCGAACTCCCGAGTCGCCGGTTTGCCGATGTCGTGGAAGAGGGCGGCAAGGCGGAGCTCGAGACGGGGCGAAGTCTTGGCCACGACCGCGATCGTGTGGGCAAGCACGTCCTTGTGATGGTGGACCGGGTCGACCTCAAGGGCGAGGGCAGGCAGCTCTGGAATGAACTCTTCTGCGAGACCCGTCTCGACGAGACCCCAGAGCGCCGGACCGACGTGGTCTCCGATCAGCAGTCGATCGAGTTCGCCCTTGATGCGTTCGGCCGACACGATCTCGAGACGCGCGTGCATCCGCGACACGGCGTCGACGGCCACCTCGTCGGGAGCGAATCCGAGCCGGCTCACGAATCGGAAGAGGCGAAGCATGCGCAAGGGGTCGTCGCCGAACGAGATCTCGGGATCAAGCGGCGTTCGAAGTACCGCCCGCGCGAGGTCGGCCAGCCCGCCGTATGGGTCGATCATCGTCGGTTCCGCGTCGTGCGACGGCGGGATCAGGATCGCCATCGCGTTGACCGAGAAGTCGCGACGCGAGAGGTCCTCTTCGATGTTGTCCGAGTAGGTCACCTCCGGCTTGCGGCTCTCAGCGCGGTAGATCTCGGAGCGGAACGTAGTGATCTCGTGAACGCGCCCACCCTTGATCGCGCCAATCGTTCCGTAGGTCTTGCCGGCGAGGTACAGGTCGGTCGCCCACGGACGCACGATGTCTTCGATCTCTTCCGGACGCGCTCTAGTTGTGAAGTCCAAATCGGCGTTCGGAAGGTCGAGCAGGGCATCGCGCACGCTGCCGCCGACGAGATAGAGGTCGTGGCCCGCGTCGTGGAAGCGCTCAGCCAACTCACGAGCGGGCGTGCCCCGATCGAGCAAGTCGTGGAGACGGGGAGGAATCACTGTGGCTCCTCGCTCATCAATCCCTCCATCTGTTCGCGAGTCGATCGGCGTACTCGTTCCACGTATGCCCGACGTGGGCCTTGATCCAGCGTAGGTCGAGCTCCGGTCGCTTTCGGAACGCCGAGTACACCTGCCTGACGAGATCAACGTTCTCGACGGGGCCAGTCTTGCGCTTCCACCCTCTCGCTTCCCACCCCGCCGCCCATTCGTTGATCGTGCGCACGGCGAGATTCGAGTCGGAGTAGACCGTGACTGCAGTGCCCTCGGGCACGAGCTTGGCGGCTTCGATCAGGGCGGTGAGTTCCATGCGGTTGTTCGTCGTGGAGGGGTCGTGGCCGTGCCGTTCCTCGATGATCTCCCCGTCGATCACATACACCGCACCCCATCCACCGGGACCGGGGTTGGGCACGCAGCCGCCGTCGGTGAAGACACCGGTCTGCGGGTCTTGGTCGCCGTCGCTCGGTGTCCTTTTCGCGCTCCCAGGCGAGCGGCAGCCCCTGCACTCCTTCGGCTGCCACCCGAGGTAGCGGTCAACGATGTGCTGAGGCAAGGAGAACTCGCTTGCGCAGGTCTGACAGATGAAGCTGGGCATGCGCAAAGGAGCGTACCGACGCGACGGACGGAACAGCGATTACGCGCTCAACACGCCTCGGGATTGAGCCGCCACCTTGAAGTCGGTCGTCGAGGTCGCATGCGATAGCGCATCCTCGAAGGAGACTTGGCCCTTGGCATAGAGCGAGAGGATTGCCTGGTCGTAGGACCTCATACCGAAGAACTCGCCCTCCGCGATGTCAACCGAGATTGTCGGTGTCTGCTCTTCATCCTTCAGCTTCTCTGCGACGCGCTCGGTATTGACCAGCACTTCGACGGCGGCGGCGCGGCCAGCCTCGTCGGCCCTCGGCAGCAGCTGCTGGCTAACGATTCCCTTCAGCGTCGTCGAGAGCAGCTGACGCACCTGTTGGCGCCGATACGGCTCGAACGACTCGACGATCCGACTGATCGTCTCGAGGCCATCAAAGGTCGGCAGGATTCCGATTACGAGGTGGCCGGTCTCGGCGGCGCGAAGCGCCTCCGAGAGCGTCTCTTGATCCGGGAGTTCGCCCACGAACACCACATCGGCGTCCGTACGCATCGCCGCACGGAGCCCAGAGGCGAACGACGCCGTATCAAGCCCCACTTCGCGCTGCGATACAAGGGCCTGATCATCGGGGAATAGGCTCTCGATCGGATCCTCGATGGTGACGATGCTGCACTTGCGCGTAGCATTCACGTGCCCCACGATGGCTGCGCATGTGGTGGTACGCCCGGATCCGGAAGGCCCGGTAACGAGAAGTAGTCCCGGGCGTTCGTCTGCGAGGCGCTCCACCACCGCAGGAATACCGAGTGCCTCGAATCCACCCTCGACCGTGCTCACCGTTCGAACCACCAACGTGACCGACCCCCGCTGACGGAACGCACTGACACGGAAGCGACCGATTCCGGAACGCCCAATGGCGAAGCCGACCTCGCCGTTCGTCTCGAATTCGGCGCGATCTCGGTCCGAAATGATTTCGTCAAAATAGCTCTGGGTATCGGCCTGAGTCACCGACGGCAGATCCGACCGGTGCACGATGCCGTCGATTCGGAACGCGGGCGGCGAACCGACTTTGAGGTGCAAATCAGACCCACCCACGGTGGTGATCTTCTGCAACAGGTCGTCAAGCGACGGCAACGATTCGTACACAAAGGCTCCTCGAGCGTGAACAGGACTCCCTGTTGTATCGGCCGACCAGCAACGCTGCTTAATCGAGATCCCAGAACAGGGATTCAACGGCGATCGCCTTGTCGACCCACGGATCGCCATCCTCGGTGCGTTCGATTGGCGTGGAGCCGAAGGCGAAACCGTTGAGCGTTGCTGCGACCGACTCGGTGATCGCGCGAAGGCTATAGCCGCCTTCGAGCAGGAACACCGTGTTCGTTCGGTCCATCGCCATGCCGAGCGCGGCTGCCATAGCCTCGTAATCGGTCGGGAGCAGCCCCATCCCACCGAGGGGATCGCTCCAGTGCCCGTCGTAGCCGGCACTCACCAAGAGCCAGTCGGGATCGAACTGGTCCACGACCGGAAGAACGATGCGAGCGAACGCCTCCTGGTAGGCCACGCCCCCTGAACCTGCGGGCAGTGGAATGTTCACCGACGTTCCCGTGCCGAGGCCCCCGCCAACATCTTCGACGCGCCCCGTCCCCGGATAGAACGGGGCATGGTGCGTCGAGACGTAGAGCACATCAGGCGATCCGAGGAACAGCTCCTGGGTTCCATTTCCGTGGTGGGCATCCCAATCGACGATCGCGACGCGAGCGCCTGTCTTGACCAGAGCGGAAGCAGTGACGGCAACGTTGTTGATCAGGCAGAAACCCATGGCCCGCTCCGCCTCGGCGTGATGCCCGGGAGGGCGCACGGCGGCGAACCCGAAATCCGCCACTCCCGTTTCGATTGCCTCCGCTGCTGTCAGGCCGGCGCCGGCCGCGAACTGTGCCGCTTCCCACGACGCCCCAGACACATAGGTGTCTGCATCGAACGCTCCGCCGCCATCGAGAGAAAGCTGCTCTATCTGGTCGAGATAGGCCTCGGTATGTACCGAGCGGAGTTCAGATCGGGTCGCTGCTCGAGCCTCGACTTCGACGACATCGACCGCGCTCTCGCGCGCCCCTTCGACCGCTGCTCCGATGCGAGCGGGTCGCTCCGGGTGGTCCCAGGGGGCGACGTGGTCGAGACCTGATGGATGGGTGACGAGTACGGCCCGCATGCCCCCATGGTCGCACGAAGGGGCACGATCGCGCCAAACGATCGACCGCCGCGCTCGGCGGAGTGGGTCCGAGCGGAGGGTACGCTGAGTTCGCGCCGAAGAGCCGGAGGTGTCATGTCGGTGGCCGAGAGCCCGATACCGGTGCTCCAGCGTGGATCCTGGCCCGGTCCCATCCGGTTCAGGAGAGGCTGGGCCCGTGCGGATGCCCGCCGTTGGAACGATGTCGTCCACGACGGGGCGGTTCGTCTTGTCCGGGGTGGTTCGTCCTTCCTCTCCGCTTGCAGCGACCGCCTCAACGATCTGGGTGCCGACTCCGTGTTCTCTCCGCCGTTGCCCGCCTCGAGCCAGCGACCGTGGGAGGAAGCGGGATTCGTCGAGTACGTCCCGCTGTCGCTGATGCGCCTCGAGATCAACGAGCACCAGCCTTCGCCCGATCACCTCGTGATCGCCCCTCCGAACACCAGCGTCAAGGAACTGCTCGCCGTCGACCACGCGGCGTTCGATGACTTCTGGCGTTTCGACCGGCACGGAATGGCAGAGGCGGTGGCGGCCACGGGCAAGGCAAGAACGCTCGTGATCCGTGGACAGGACGGCGTCCCAGTGGCTTTTGCGATCCTCGGATTTGGACACGCGATGGCCTATCTCCAACGTCTCGCCGTCCACCCCGATTGGCAAGGTCACCAGATGGGCCGATCGCTCACACGCGCCGCTGCTCGCACGGCGCGCAAAGCCGGGAGCAAGGCGATGCTGCTCAACACGCAGACCGACAATGAAGCCGCGATCGCCCTCTACGAGTCTGAGGGTTTCGTCACGTTGCCCGAGCCGCTGGCGCTGCTCCGCCGGGGCTGAGTCATGCCTCCCCGTATCCCAGACCGATACCGGATGAACGTTCGCCTGGGAGCCGACGGCGACGTCGAGGAGTGGCTGGCGACCGACGAGCGACTCGAACGTCCGGTCCTCATCCGGTTCCCAGGGCCCGATGCCGACCCGGAGCGCATCGCTCAATTCCTCACTCCGATCCGAGCCGCCGCTGCAACCTCTCACCCGCACGTACAGAAGGTCTATGCAGCAGGAGAAGTGGGACACTCTGCGTTTGCCGTTGCCGAGTGGGACGGAGCGGTCACGATTGGCGACCGTCTCAAAGCCGGCGAGACCCTCCCCATCGCCGAATACCTTCCGAACGCGTCGGGAGTTGCAGCCGGTCTGGCCGCCTTCCATGCCAACGGCGGTATCCACGGAGCGATCGACGAGAGCGCCATCCATTTCTCCGCCGCGCATCCGGCGCGGCTGGCAGGCTTCGGTCGCATCCCGGTCACCACCACCGCACAGGGCGACGCCTCGGCTCTTGCCGGTGTTCTCCGAATCGCCATCACTGGAAGCGACAACCCCTCGATTCGCCCGTCCCACGTCGCGGAGGGGATACCTTCCTCGGTCGATGATGCCCTCGAGGCAGCAGAGAGCGGATCCCTCGACGCCGCCGGACTCGCAAACGCCCTCAGCGTTGCCTCGCTCCACCGTGAGCCCGAGGAGGAGGAGTCCTGGTCCATGAAGCCGCTGGGCATCTTCGCTTTCGTGGTGGTGCTCCTCCTCGCTCTCTCGATCGTCGGGCTCGGGATCAACGTCGATCCTGATTCACCCTTTCTCTATCCGGCAGCCCCGGCGGAACAGGCGCCGGACGCGCCGACGAGCACGACTCCTGCGACCGATGTTCCCTCTGAAACCGCGCTCCCCGCTCTGGCGAGTGTCTACGACCCGTTCGGCGACGGCAGAGAGAACGACGAAATGATCGCTGCCGTGTTGGACGGGCGGCTCAGCACCGCATGGGAGACCGAGCCCTACCCCGACCCGCTCGAACAGACCAAGGAAGGTGTCGGCGTCGTGCTCGAATCGCCGGTGTCGATCGGCGCCCTGGAGATCACCGGGACGCGTGAAACTCGGTTCACGGTGGCTTGGAGCGCGACACTGCCTGACGCTCCGGGAGCGTGGGACCGCATCGGCTCGGCGCAGATCCTCACCGGCACCACGCGGTTGGACGTCGCCCAGAGAGACGAAGGGTTCTGGCTCGTGTGGATCACGAAGCTACCCGAGCGCCCGGAAGGCACGTTTGGCGCTGCAATCTACGAAATCCGACTCCTCCCCTAGGAGAAACGTTGGCCTCCGGATGCATCCATGACCAGAATCGACGGCGATGACGTCGCGTGCAGCGGAAGACCGCGCCCTGATCCGTCGATATCTCGAAGGTGACATTGCCGCCTTCGATGAGTTGATGCGTGCCCACGAGGACCGAGTCTTCGCTATTTGTCTCCGCATGATGCGCAATCGAGACGAGGCGCTCGACGCCACCCAAGACGTATTCCTCACCGTGTTCCGCAAGGCTGACCGCTACAAGGAGCAGGCGGCGTTCAGTACCTGGCTCTACCGGGTCTCGATCAACACGTGCTACGACCACCTCCGTCGCCGACAGCGCAAGCGGACCGAGTCCATGCCCGATTACTTCGACCCGTCCGATCCGAGAAGTGGAGACGCCTTCAACGCCGTCGAGTTGCGCCCGGACGTGGACGCAGCTCTCGCCACCATCACGCCTGAGTTCCGCGCGGCCGTGGTGCTCGTCGACCTCCAGGGCATGTCACTAGAAGGGGCCGCGGATACCCTCGACGTACCCCTCGGAACGGTGAAAAGCCGTCTGTTCCGAGCCAGAAAACAACTCTCCCAAGAACTCGGGAACTTCGCGCCGGGGTTCGAGCATCCAACAGAAGACCCATGAGCAATTACGACCAAGATCTCATCACCGATCTGATCAGCGGGCGGCTCTCGCACGAGGAGAGCGAGGCTGCTCTTGCGCGTCTTGCTCAAGACCCGCAACTCCGCTCCGAGTACGAGTCCCAACTGGCAGTCGCCTCGTTGCTCGCGGACGCTGCGGGCCCAGCGATGACCGCGCAAGAGCGCTCAACACTGCGGGCATCGCTCATAGAACAGCTCAACCTCGAAGATTCCCCGGCTCCCGTGCCCGTGGCGGCGGCACCATCGCCCTGGCAGCGATGGTGGGCACCCGCAATGGGCCTCGCTGCTGCGGCTGCGGTGATCGTCGGCATCGTCGTTATCCAGCCACAGGGCAACTCCGACGATGCGCTGACCTTTGCCGCGGCGGACGTCACCACCACAGCGGCATCCCAGAGTGCCGGTGCCGACGGAGGAGAAGCAGCAGAACCGGATGGACTGAACTTCTCGGACGAGTCTGCAGCGACGACCGGCTCGGAGGAGACCACCACCACGGCGGCAGCGGAGACCACTACCTCGGCAGCTCTCGAAGCCGCCGAGTCGCAGCCGCCGACGGGCGATCTCCAGACACGCTCCGTCCCTAGTGTGCCGGCGACGGATCTCGAACGCCTGGCGGAGGCGTATGCGGCAGGTGCCGGTGAATTCGACGACGAGCTGAACAAGTCGACGTCAGACCAGCTCACGATCGACATGGCGACCGTCAAGGAGTGTCTCGCGGTAGACGGAGACCTTTGGGAAGAGGGCGCTGCGCTCGAGGTCGTTGCGACAACTGTCGTGGACGAAACCAAAGCCGCGGTGATAGTTGTGACGCCGCCCGGCGCCGGCGCCTACCTCGTTGCTCTCGATCCGGCCTCGTGTCGCGTGCTCGATAGCACGCAACCGTGAGTCGTCACACATTCGACTAACCTCGCTATCTATGACCGATCGCTCGCGCACCGATTACCCAGCCAAGATCGCCGACTCCCTCGAACAGGTCGCCACCAAGATCCGATCGATGACCGTGGATCGGATCGCTGTTGGTGTGACCTGGGCTGCCATCGGCATTGTGATCGCGGCAATCGCCCTCCTCGCGATCATTTGGCTCCTCGTCGCCTTCTTCCGTGCGTTCGGCACACTGATCGGCCAGGAGCTTGCGTACGCCGTCGTCGGGGGCATATTGCTGCTCGTTGGCGTGTTTGTCTGGATGAAGCGTCATCCAGACGACGAGCCAACGACACCACAGGAGTAGCCCATGGCCGAGAAGGTCTTGATCATCGGGTCCGGTCCTGCCGGTCTCACCGCAGCGATCTATGCAGCCCGCGCCGACCTCGCCCCCATCATGATCGAGGGCATGCAGGGCGGCGGTCAGCTGATGCTCACCACTGAAGTGGAGAACTATCCCGGCTTCCCCGACGGCATCATGGGGCCCGAACTGATGGACGGCATGCGCAAGCAGGCCGAGCGTTTTGGGACACGCATCGTGTCCTCCGACGTCACGAAGGTCGACTTGTCGCAACCCCCATTCAAGGTGTGGGTCGGCGCGGACCTCTATGAGTCCGAGACCGTCATCGTCTCCACCGGGGCCTCCGCTCGCTGGCTGGGCATTCCCGGTGAAGAACGGCTGCGAGGCTACGGGGTCTCGGCGTGCGCGACGTGCGACGGCTTCTTCTTCCGGGACCGGGAACTCGCCATCGTCGGCGGTGGCGACTCCGCAATGGAGGAAGCCATCTTCCTCACGAAATTTGCGTCGAAGGTCACCATCGTGCATCGCCGTGACGAGTTCCGTGCCTCGAAAATCATGGCACAACGGGCGATCGATCACCCGAAGATCGAAGTGTTATGGGATACCACCGTGGATGAAGTCCTCGGCGACGACCTGGTCACGGGGCTCAAGGTAACCAACGTCAAGACCGGAGAATCGTGGGAACTGCCGGTTGAAGGGTTCTTCCTTGCCATCGGACACGACCCGAATACCAAGATTTTCCAGGGACAGTTGGAGTTGAATGTCGCCGAGTACATCGTCACCGATGCCGGGGCCACAACCACGTCCATTCCGGGAGTCTTTGCCGCCGGCGATGTCGTCGACCACTATTACCAGCAGGCGGTCACCGCCGCGGGCATGGGGTGCCAGGCGGCGATCGACGCGGAACACTGGATCGAGCGCGTCGGGCCCTGAATCCAAATCCGTTCAGCGCCCGGCAGGGACCGGCGCAGCAACAATCACGAGGGAGTCGAGATGGGACAGAACACCGTCACAGGAACTGATGCGACGTTTGGAGAGCTGATCGGCTCACCGCTGCCGACGCTCGTTGACTTCTGGGCCGAGTGGTGCGGGCCGTGCAAGATGATGGACGGGCCGCTCGACGAGATGGCAGGCGAACTTGCCGACCAACTGCAGGTGATCAAGCTCAACGTGGACGAGAATCCCGCGACCGCCATGCAGTTCGGCGTCATGAGCATTCCGACAATGATCGTCTTCCAGGGCGGTCAAGAGAAGAAGCGACTCGTCGGAGCACGCAGCAAGGCACAGTTGGAGACCGAAGTCTCTTCGTTCCTCTCCTGATCCCGACTACACCGGAGCGGGAGACGTGAGGCTCTACCACGTGGGCGACCGGGGGGAGCCGGTTCGCGACATCCAGCGGCGCCTCACCGGCCTCGGCTTCCCAATCGTGGACGACGGTTCCTACGGGCAGACGACGGCCAAGGCGGTCGTCGGATTCCAGACATCCCGAGGCTTGCCGGCGGACGGGATCGTCGGGCCCGAGACCTGGCGGACGCTCGTCGAGGCCGGATTCGAACTCGGCGACCGGATGCTCTACCGGCGGTCGCCGATGATGCGCGGCGACGATGTCTCCCGCCTCCAGCAAAGCCTTGGCTCCCTTGGCTTCGATGCGGGGAAGGTCGACGGACTCTTTGGTCCGGATACCCTGCGAGCGCTCCTCGACTTTCAACGCAACCGCGGCATGGCAGAAGATGGAATTGTCGGACGCGAAGTCGTGGATGAGTTGCTGCTCATGGCCCGGGCCACCGAGAAGTCCGGGCGCGAGGAGGTCCGCGAGCACGCGTGGATCGATTCGCTCCCCCGACCGATCACCGGCGCACGGATCTACGTCGATCCAAACGGCAGGCCCCCGTCAGATGCAGACGTGACCTGGGAGGTGGCAATGCGCGTCGGCGCAGCCATCCAACCCGCCGGTGCACGCACGGTACTCTCTCGCAGCATCGACACCTACCCGTCGGAGCGGCTGCGAGCCGGCCGGGCGAATCGCCGCGACGTCCAGATTGTCGTCTCGATCACCATCCCCACAGACGGAACCGAGGGTGTCTTCTACTTCGGTACCCCTCTCAGTACCAGCGCGGCAGGGAGCGCCGTCGCCCACCACCTGGCCTGCAGGCTCAACCTCGAACCACTTCCGCGGGCCGTGCCGATGCTCAAGGAGACCCGCTCGCCCGCCGTCGTGGTAGCAGTCTCCGATCCGCAGCCGGAGCTCGGCACGGCAATTGGACGGGCCATCGTCGACCTCTACGCCGAGGGGCCGGACGAGGGCTAATGCTGTGTCCGTCAACGTTGGTGGTCGCGTTCCGCTAGCGGCACATTGCAGTTTCCTACCGAAACTGCCGACGGACCGGGGCTAGCCGGTACGCGCCGAGCGGACCAGCGCAAGGGTTGGTGGTCGCAGCGCTACTCGAAGAGCTGTCGATAGATCCGCTCGAGATGCTCCAGCGATCCATATCGGATGACCATCCGCCCGCCCTCACCCTTCGTCTTGATGGTGACGGTGGTCGCGAGGCGTTCCGACAGTCGTTCCTCGAGTTCGATGATCGCTGCGGGTCGCATCGGCGCGATTCGGGAAGGCCGTACCGGCTCACCGCCGTCGCGCACCTTGACGGCCTCTTCAACGGTGCGCACCGACCAGCCTTCAGCCACGGCTTGTTGGGCAATATGCACCGCATAAGCCTCGTCGTCGAGCGACAGCAGCGCGCGGGCATGGCCGGCGGACAGCTCCTCGCGTTCGAGCATGCCCTGTATGGGGACCGGCAATTGCAGCAGGCGCAAGGTATTGGTCACGGCGCTCCGGGATTTACCGACGCGTGAAGCCACCTGCTCATGAGTCATGCCAAAATCTTCCAGAAGATTCCGGTAGGCGGCAGCCTCTTCAAGCGGAGAGAGGTCCTTGCGCTGCACATTCTCGATCAGGGCCTCGGTGAGATAGCGTTCGTCGCTCTCGGCCGAGCGAATCACAGCTGGGATAGTCGTCAGACCCGCCACCCCCGCAGCGCGCACGCGACGCTCGCCGGCAATGAGTACATAGGTCCCCTCCGGATCGCCCGGGCGCACCACTACCGGCTGGAGCACTCCAACCTCGGTGATCGACGCCGCCAACTCCCCCAGCGAATCCTCATCGAACCACACCCTCGGCTGCTGCGGGTTCGGAGCGATATCCGACAGCGCAACCTCGGCGAAGCCAACCGACGGATGATCCACCGGGATCAACGCATCAAGGCCTCGACCCAATCCACTTTTACGTGCGGCCATGTCTCCTCCGGAATTCTCGTGCCAGTTCCCGATACGCAATGGCGCCCCGTGACATCGGATCGTAGGCTTCGATCGGTTCTCCATACGACGGCGCCTCGGACAATCGCACCGTACGCGGGATGACGGTTCGATACGTCGTATCGCCGAAGTGCTCGCGGACCTGCTCGACGACGTCGGCCGCAAGCGTCGTCCGGCCGTCGTACATCGTGAGGATCACACCTTCGACCTCAAGCTGAGGGTTGAGGTTGCGCTGCACAAGCTGGACGTTTCGGAGCAGTTGACTCACACCCTCAAGGGCGTAGTACTCGCACTGGATCGGAATCAGCACCTCATCGGCGGCAGCAAGTCCGTTCACAGTCAGCAGACCGAGTGACGGCGGACAGTCAATCAGTAAGAAGTCGTAGTCGTCGACGATCCCCTCGATGGCATTGCCGAGGCGCGCCTCTCGAGAGAACATCGAGACCAGTTCGATCTCGGCCCCCGCGAGCTCGATCGTGGCCGGGACCACGAAGAGGTCGCGAACCGATGAGGGTTCCACCACGTCCTCGATCGCGACATCCTCGACCAGGAGGTCATATGTGGAGTACTCAATGGCGCTGCGGTCGATCCCGAGGCCACTGGTGGTATTTCCCTGGGGATCCAGGTCGACCAGGAGGATGCGTTCCCCTTGAAACGCAAGGCCTGCACCGAGATTGATGGCGGTCGTCGACTTGCCGACGCCACCCTTCTGGTTGGCGATGGCAACAGTAATAGCGGGCATCAGGAGGGGTTCCCATCCTTGGATCGCGGTTCAGTCCTCGTCATCCTAAGAACCCACGCCGGCGAGTCAAGGACCCCGGGATCCGTGCGGAACAGATCGAGGGCCATATCCGGTGGGGCGGCAGGGACGGTCGGTGGCTCCGGCCGACGGCTCAGACCCACCACGGCGCACCCGTCGGGCTCCATCCGAGGTGCGGCAACAGCGAGCGCCGCATCGGGACCGAGCGCCGCACGGAAGAGCACAGCCGACCACGTTCCAGGGGTGCTCTCCACGTCTCCCTGGACCACCTCCACGTTTGGGAGATTGAGAATCCGCACGGCCCGTCGAGCGAGGCCACACCGTCGGCCCGAGCGGTCGAGAAGTATGAACCACGTGGCCGGATGGGTGATGGCCAACGGAATACCCGGGAGCCCGACGCCGCTCCCGACGTCGAGTGCCGAGCGAAGCGGTTCTTCCCAAGCGACGGCGAACGTCAGGGCATCGGCAACGTGCCGATCGATGACCCGAGGGCCCTCCCCCGGCCCGATTCCACCGGCGGACACAGCTTCATCGCGAAGCCAGGCCCCATACCGCTCGAGTTTCACCCGCTGGTCGGATGTCAGCTCGATCCCGGCCCACGCCGCTACACGCGACAATGGGTCGGGATCGGCATGTTTCACGGGAAACATGCCGACTAGCTGTTGTCGCTGTCGCTCCCGGTCGCGGCGATGACCACGGCGCGGCGGGGTTCTTCGCCCTCGGAGTACGTCCGAACACCGTCGATGTCCCCGGCGGCGTCGTGGACGACCTTCCGATCGGCGGCATTCATCGGCTCGAGCATCATCTCTCCGCCATCAGCGATGATCTGCTCCGACAGCTTGTTGGTGTAGATCGTCAGCGCCTCACGGCGACGGGAGCCATACCCGGCGATGTCGATACGCATGCGCGGGGCACCGAAGGTGCGCCGCTGCACTGTGGTACGCGTCAACTCGAGCACGGAGTACATGGTTGCACCCTTTGGCCCGACCAGCGCCTCGGTCTGCTCGCCAACGACGTCGAGGTAGAGGACCTCGTCCTCAATGCGCGTCTGCACCTCACCCTCGAGTCCGAAGGCATCGAGCAGCCCGGAGAGGAACTCCTTGGCCACCTTGGCCTGATCCTCGATCGACGACTCGGGCTTGTCCGGCTTCGGTGTCGCCGTGTCGTTCTTGTCCATGGCTCGCTGCTCCTTCGGGGATCCGTTCTTCTGCTTCTTCGCCGGCGGCTTCTGCTGCTTGGCTTGCCCGGAGGGCTTGTCCTTCTTGGCGTTCCGGCTATTCGACCGGTTGCCGGACGACTTCTGCTGGCGCCCATTATCCCCATCGCCCTTAGCTCCACGACGACCGCGACGGTTGCGCTGCCGTGGTTTGCGGGACACCTTCACGATGGCGGATCGCCCGCCCACGCCCAGGAATCCCGATTTCGGCTCCTGGATTACCTCGACCTGCGCCTGGTCGGCCGATTCGAGATTCAATTCTGACAATGCGGCCTCGACCGCGATGTCGACCGTAGTACCGGTCGCTTCGACCCACTCCATCGTCTATTTCCTCCTGCGGCGGTTTTTCTTCTTGCTGGCGTGCTGAGAGGGTCCGGCCGTGCCGTCCTCTCCCTCTTCCGGCGGTGTGTCGGCCGGAAGTGCCGGCTTCTTCTTGTCGTCGTCTCCCCCGGCATCCATCTTCAGAATCAGGGCCTGCTGCCCGATTCGGAAGAGATTGGACGTTGCGAAGTAGATTCCGAGACCTGCGGTGAGCGTCCACGAGATGAAACCGAAGAAGATCGGCATGATCTTCATGGCGTTTTGCATCGATTGCGCGGTCTGCGTCTGCTCGCCGTCGGGTTTCTTGGTCGTTCGCGTCGTCTGCACCTGCTGATAGAACCCGGCGGCAACGATGGTGATGATCAAGAGTATGTATGGGACGGCATTGAGTGGAGTGAGGTCGCCGACGCTGCGGATCGCATCGGGGACGATGGAACTGGGGGAGAGGGTGAGGTCCATGCCGAGGAACATGGTGTTGATGGCCTCTGTGCCATCACCAATGTACTTCGAGTACGCCTCGGTTCCTCCTTCGGGAACCTGGATGCTCCGCAGTACGGAGAAGAGGCCGAACCAGATCGGCATCTGCACGATCATGGGGAGACATCCGGCAGCAGGATTGACGCCGCGCTCCTGGTAGAGCTCCATCATCTGCTTGTTGAGCTCTTCCTTGTCGCCCTTGAGCTCCTTCTGAAGGCGCTTCACCTCGGGTTGGATCTCCTGCATCGCCTTCATGGAGCGGGTCTGCTTGAGCGTCAGAGGGAAGAGAACGAGCGAGATCGCCAGCGTCAACAGAATGATGGCGATGCCCAGATTTGGTATAATCTGGTAGAAGAAGTTCAAGACCCCGCCGAGGAGGTCGAGGAGCAGGTTCCAGGGATTCACGCGTCGCTCCCAGCGTTCATATCGTTGACGTTTGCTTGGTCTCCGGGCTCGGGCACGGGATCGAATCCACCCTCATGGTACGGTTGGCACCGTCCGATGCGTTTGACGGCCATCCATGAACCACGAGCCGCTCCATGGAGGCGAATCGCGTCATATCCGTATTCCGAGCAGGAGGGATAGTACCGACAGTTGCCGCCCATAGCGGGCGACAGCACCTTCTGGTAGCCACGAACCGCACCCATGAGCGCCTTCGCCGCCGGCGACGGACGCCGTTGGTTTGCGGCGCTCATGCCCGTCCTATCGCAGGAGGGGTGGCCGTTGCGGTGCGGATGCGCCGCACAAGCTCGTCGAACTCCATATCCACCACGTCGCGAGACGCAATGACCACATATGCGGTGTCGGGCGCCAGATCGACGCCGTCGAGCGCCGCTCGCAGGCGACGCTTTGCTCGGTTCCGCTCGACCGCGTTGCCGACGCGACGCGCGGCGACGATCCCGACTTCGGGTGGTCCAACGATTCCAGGGGCGCGAATCACAGTGATCCCTCCTGAACGACTCGCTGTACCGGAGCGAAAAACGGCGGTGAACCGCTCTGCGGGTCTCAACGAGACGAACGAGCGTCCGGTGCTAGGCAGTGAGCTGCCGCCGGCCTTTGAGGCGACGGCGCTTGATCACCGCGCGCCCGGAACGGGTCCGCATGCGGGAGCGAAAGCCGTGCTTGCGCTTGCGGCGTCGCACGTTGGGTTGATAGGTACGCTTCATAGTGAGGTATCCCCGATCGGGAGGTCGCGATGCGACCGGAAAGATTCTGGACACCTCGATTCTACGCCAATCGACGGGCTACCTGCCGTCTGAGACGGAGAACGCGAAGTCCAACGGCGGACCGCGAAATCCGTGCAACGAACGCGAAACATCGCAGCGCCGGTTCTGTGGGCGATTCGCCGCCCAAATCTCTATTTACCATTTGTTTCCAGCCATCGAAACCCTTGCTGTACAAGGACTTGTGGGGAGCGTCGCGAAGATCTGTCGCGACCTACCGCCGAATTTCCCCTTCTTGCCGGTCGCTGCCGCACCCCTATACACTCGCCGCCGCTCACGTAAAAACATCGGTACTTCCCCGGAGATGGTTCCGGCAACTACGGCGTCGCGGGAGTGGGCCAGGCCGAGACCGCACAGATTTTCCCACACCCTGTGGACAGGTGTGTGGGCAGAATATTGAACAGGAATGAGGGCAACTGAGGTGGCAGAAACCAACTCGTCCACCGCTGAGTGGGAGACCTTTCATCAGCAAGTCCGGAGAAGAGTTACCCCGGCCGCGTGGCAGACCTGGATCGAACCGCTCGACTCGAGCGTCGAATCGGGCAGCCTCCGACTCGTCGCACCGACCGACTTCCACTATCGCTGGGTAGGAGATCGCTATCTCCCCGCTCTCGAAGAAGCCGCAATGGACACACTCGGCCTCGCCGTTGAGCTGTCGGTGGTTCCCACTCCCATCGGACCCGCGGTCGTCGTGCCGTCTGCGCCCGACCACCTCCAAGACTCGCTCCCGATCGATGCCGGCAACCCGACGCGGACAAGGGCCAACGACCCGCGCCTCGTCTCGAAGTACACCTTCGACAACTTCGTGGTCGGCCAGTCCAATCGGTTCTCTCACGCCGCGGCGCTCGCCGTTGCCGAACAACCGGGCAGTCAATACAACCCGTTATTCATCTACGCCAACGCCGGCCTCGGCAAAACCCACCTGCTACACGCCGTCGGTCACCATCGCATCGAGTTGGACCCGATGGCCGTCGTTCGCTACGTATCTTCCGAACAGTTCTTCAACGAGTTCATCAACGGGATTCGCCGCAAACGCATGGACGAGTTCAAGGAGCGCTATCGCACGATCGATGTGCTGCTCTTGGACGACGTCCAATTCTTCGAAGGCAAGGAGCAGATCCTCGAGGAGTTCTTCCACACGTTCAACAGCCTCTACGAAGCGGGCAAGCAGGTCGTGATCAGCTCCGATCGGCATCCCAAGCACCTCTCAACCCTCGAGGACCGGCTCAGGAGCCGTTTCGAGTGGGGGCTCCTGACCGACATCCAGAGCCCCGACGTCGAGACTCGCCTCGCCATTCTCAGGAGAAACGCCGACTTCGCCCCGGCCCCGGTGCCGCCGGAGGTCATGACCTTCATCGCCGAGAACGTTCACCAGAACATTCGGGAGCTCGAAGGCGCGCTGACCCGCGTGACTGCATTTGCTTCGCTCACCGACGAGAAGATCACCCTCACCATGGCGCGCGAAGTGCTCTCGGACATCGTCGGGACCGATCGGACGGCGCCCCTCACCGCCGAGCGCATCCTTCAGATCACCGCCGACTACTTCTCGACGTCGATCGATGATCTGGTCGGTCCGAGCCGCCGACAGCCCCTCACCCGATACCGCCAGATCGGGATGTATCTGTGCCGGGAGCACACGGACCTCTCCCTCCCCAAGATCGGGGCGCAGTTTGGAGGGCGCGACCACACCACCGTCATCCACGCCGTCGAGAAGGTGAAGTCGCTGATGCGCACCGACAAGGACGTGTTCGATCAGGTCTCGTCGCTCGGACAACGCCTGAGGACAACCTGATGTTTATCCCCACGCCCGTGTCTGCTGATCGCCGCCCTGTTGAGTACCCTGTTGTTGCTCACAGTGCATGTGGACGGAGAAACCCATTGACAGCTTCGCTTCAGCGACGTTCTCCACAATCCACAACACCTACTACTACCGCTACCGTTTTGAATTAGAACTACTCAAGAAGCAGAGGAAGAACAACTGTGCGTATCCGAGCCGAACGTGACGACCTCGCCGATGTCCTGACCAGGGCCGGCCGAGCGGTGGGAAGCCGTTCACCACTTCCGATTCTCCAGGGGTTGCTCTGTGAGGTCCAGGGTGGTCGGTTGCAGGTCACTGGAACGGACAACGAGGTCACGGTGAGGACGTACCTCGAAGTGGAGGCCATCGAGGACGGTTCCACGGTCATCCCGGCCAAGCTGGCGGCTGATGCCGTGCGCAAGCTCCCTGTCGGAGCTGTGTCGATGACGGCGGCCGACGGTGAAGTTGAGATCACCGGTAACGGGCCGCGATTCCGGCTTCGCGAGCTGAGCGTGGGCGACTTCCCGAAGATCGACGATTCCGTGCCTTCCGACACGGTCGATGTGGTGGGGGAGACCATCGTCAAGGCCCTCAGCCAGGTCGGGATTGCCGCATCCGGCGACGAGGCGCGACCGACGCTGACGGGTGTGCTGTTCGAGGAGAACGACGGGGGTCTCCGCCTCGTGGCGACGGATTCGTACCGGCTTGCCGTGCGCGACGTGTTGGGGATCGGGGCGACGGGGTCGAAACTCGTCCCCTACCGGGCACTGCGCGAGTTGGGTCGAACGGTTGGCGATGGGCCGATGAAAGTTGCGTTGGGGGAGCGCGAGGCGGTGTTCATGACCGACCAGGGGCGTCTCACGGTTCGCATCATCGATGCGACGTTCCCGAAGTACCGCCAGCTGTTGCCCGACTCATATCCGAATCGTCTCGAGCTGGCAAAGTCGAGCCTCACCGATGCGGTTGCTCGTGCGGCCCTCGTCGCAGAGGATCACATCCCGGTACGGCTCAACCTCCATGATGGGGGAGTTGAACTCAGTGTCATCCGGCAAGAGGTCGGCGAGGAGACCGAGCACATCGAAGGCACCTACGAAGGTGAAGAGATGACGATCGCCTTCAACACGCGCTATCTCACCGAAGGTGTCAGCGCCATCGACTCGGATACCGTCATTCTCGAGACGATCGATGCGCTCAAGCCCGGCCTGCTTCACGGCGAGGGAGATGAGGACTTCCGGTATCTCCTGATGCCGGTACGTCTCTGATCGAACGGCGCCCGGTTCACCGATGATCCGGCGAAGTGGTGCGCCGGGAGGCACACGATGTATCTGTCTTGGCTCGAACTCACCGACACCCGCTGTTACGACCTGCTCCGCTTCGAGCCGGACGAGGGCGTCAATATCCTCGTCGGTAGCAACGGAGCGGGGAAGACGAGCGTTCTCGAGGCCGTCGCATATCTGGGGCTGCTGAAGTCGTTTCGCGGAACGCCGGATGACGCCATTGTCCGCAACGGTGCCGACCGGGCGGTGATCCGAGGTGAGTTTGCGGTCGCGTCCGGGACCACCCGGGTCGAGATCGAGCTGCCCCGTCCCGGCCGGCGACGAATCCTCATCAACTCGAAGCGTCCCCAACGCAATCGCGATGTCTTGGCTCAGGTCCCGGTGGTCGCGTTCCAACCGGACGATCTCGATCTCGTCAAGCGGGGACCAAGTCTGCGCCGCGGATACCTCGACGACCTTGCGGCGCAACTCTGGCCCCAGGCCGGCGCAGACCAGCAGGACTACGAACGAGCCGTCCGGCAGCGTAATTCCTTGTTGAAGCAGGCCGGGAGGAACGCCGATCCGATCACGCTCGATGTGTGGGACGACCGTGTCTCAATCGCTGGCGCAGCGGTCTTCGACCACCGCGTCAGGGTGCTCGAGACGCTCGATGCGGCGCTGGGCGAGGCCTATCGGCTGGTTGGCGAACGCGGGGGTCTCACGTGGTCATATGCAGCGAACTGGGGTGCCACCGTCGACGGAGGGGGAGGGGCCGACCGTCTTCGTCAGGTGTTGGCCGATCGGCGCCCTCGAGATCTCGACCAGCGCACGACAAGCGCCGGCCCGCATCGTGATGATCCCGCGTTGGTGATCGACGGTCGGCCGGCTCGCACCATGGCCAGCCAGGGGGAGCAGCGCACCGTTGCGCTGGCCCTGCGCGTCGCCGCCTACCGGGTGTTGTCGGCGGCGCGCACGACGAAGCCGATCCTGCTGCTCGACGATGTGTTCTCAGAACTCGACCCCGACCACGCTCGCGGCGTGATGAGCTTGCTCGACACCGGTCAGGTATTTGTCACAAGCGCCAGAGAAGATGAGGTGCCTGCAACCGGCAGGCGATGGACCGTCGATGGAAGGGCGGTGTCATGACCAGAGCGAACTACTACCGCAGTGGACCTCCGCGGCGCAATCCCGAGCCGATCGACGGGTTGCTGGGCTCGATCGTGGAGCAGGCGGGGGCGAGTCCCGACCTCAGCATTTCGAGATTGGTGACGTCGTGGGACGACATCGTCTCGGAGCGCTGGAGGGGGAGATCGCGACCGATTGGGGTGCGCGAACAGGTACTACTCATCGAGGTCCCGGAAGGGGCAGATGCGAGCCTGCTGCGCTACGACGCCGCCGATCTCCGGCGCCGGATCTCGGCTCGATTTGGCCCGGATCTCGTCCGATCGGTTCGCTTCCGCGTCGCGGGTGACGACCGTGGCGGAAAGCCTTGAAATGAAAGAGGTTTCCAACGAAATCGGCTATCATTACAGCGGTGTCAGCAGCCCCCAACTGAGCGCCTCCGGGGGCGATCCTAAGGAGTCCCGTGAGCACGACGAAACGCGGCCAGAACGCGTCATACGAAGCCAAAGACATCAAGGTCCTCGAGGGCCTCGAGGCGGTCAGGCGACGGCCCGCGATGTATATCGGGTCAACCGGCGAGCGCGGTCTGCATCACCTCATCTGGGAGGCCGTCGACAACTCCGTCGATGAGGCCATGGCGGGGTTCTGCACCCGGGTCGAGGTTGCGCTCCTTGCAGACGGGGGAGTGCGTGTTCGCGACAACGGCCGGGGTATCCCGGTGCTGAAGCATCCGAAGACGAACGAGTCGGCCTTGACCACCGTCATGACGACACTGCACGCCGGCGGGAAGTTCGAGGCGGGTGCCTACACCGTCTCCGGTGGTCTCCACGGCGTCGGGATCTCGGTCGTGAATGCGCTGTCCAGGAGAGTCAACGTCGACATCGTGCGTGACGACCATCATTGGTCACAGTCCTACGAATATGGCGACCCCACCGGGCCCGTCAAAAAGGGTGCCGTTGCGAAGCGGACCGGAACACAGGTCGTGTTCTGGGCCGATCCCGAGATCTTCACCGATGGCACCGAATACTCGACCAAGACGGTCGTGAGTCGCCTTCGCGAGATGGCCTTCCTCAACAAGGGCCTCGAAATTCGGTTCCGCGACGAGCGCTCAGAGCCGCCCGTCGAAGAGATCTTCAAATACTCAGGAGGTCTTGTCGACTTCGTGAAGCATCTCAACGCGAACCGAGAGCCCATCCACCGCCAGATCGCATACTTTGAGGACGCGACCGACGACGCGGAGATCGCCGTTGCGTTGCAGTGGACCGGTGCGTACCGCGAGACGATCCTCAGCTTCGCCAACAACATCAACACGCACGAAGGCGGCACGCACGAAGAGGGATTCCGGACCGCGCTCACCCGATCGATCAACGAGTTCGCCAGGAGCAGGAACCTGCTCAAGGACAAGGACGTCAACCTCACCGGCGAGGACGTGCGCGAGGGCCTGACCGTGGTGATCTCCGTCAAGGTTCGCCAACCGCAGTTCGAGGGCCAGACAAAGACGAAGCTCGGCAACACAGAGATCCGTTCCTTCGTGCAGAAGGCGCTCAACCAAGCCATCCCCGAGTGGCTCGAGCGCAACCCGGGCGACGCCCGACGCATTGCGGACAAGTCGTCCCAGGCGGCTCGGGCCAGAATGGCCGCCCGCCAGGCGCGTGACCTCACGAGGCGCAAGAGCCTCCTCGAGTCCGCGGGCCTTCCCGGCAAGCTCTCGGATTGCTCGTCGAAGGATCCGGCGCAGAGCGAGATCTTCATCGTCGAGGGCGACTCGGCCGGCGGCTCTGCCAAGCAGGCCAGGAACAGCGAGTTTCAGGCGATCCTGCCGATTCGCGGCAAGATCATCAACGTTGAGAAGAACCGCCTTGCCAGGGTTCTCCAGAACAACGAGATCCAGTCACTCATCACGGGCATCGGCACGAGCATTGGCGACGAGTTCGATATCGACAAGTCCCGCTACCACAAGATCGTGATCCTCACCGACGCTGACGTCGACGGCGCGCACATTCGCACGCTGCTGCTCACCTTCTTCTTCCGGCACATGCCGCTACTCATCGAGTCTGGGTTCGTCTACATCGCCCAACCGCCGCTCTACAGCGTCAAGGTCGGGTCGAAGACCACGTGGATCCAAGACGACGCCGGGCTCGACGAAATCAAGGTCCAACTGGCAGGCAAGAAGCTCAACATCCAGCGGTTCAAGGGCCTCGGCGAAATGAATGCTGAAGAGCTGTGGGCTACGACGATGGACCCCGATCGCCGGGTCTTGCTCCAGGTTGGTCTCGAAGATCAGTTCTCCGCTGAGGAGACGTTTTCCACCCTGATGGGCACCGACGTCGAGGCCCGCCGAACCTTCATCCAACAGAACGCCAAAGACGTTCGATTCCTCGACTTCTAGGACACCGAATGCCGAACGAAGAACAGACAGGACGAGTCGCTCCGATCGACATCGAGCGCGAGATGCAGGACTCGTTCCTGGAGTACGCGATGTCGGTCATCGTGTCTCGGGCGCTCCCGGACGTGCGCGACGGGTTGAAGCCGGTGCACCGGCGCATCTTGTATGCCATGCACGACGCAGGGATCCGGCCTGGCACGCCATTCCGGAAGTCGGCCCGTGTTGTCGGCGACGTGGTCGGCTGGTTCCACCCTCACTCCCCTGAGGCCGTCTACGACGCGATGGTCCGATTGGGTCAAGACTTCTCGTTGAGGAGCCCACTCATTCAGCCGCAAGGCAACTTCGGCACCGTCGACGATCCCCCGGCTGCGATGCGCTACACCGAGGCTCGGATGGCGCCGATCGCCGCGTTCCTGCTCGAGGGCATCGACGAAGACACGGTCAACTGGAACGACAACTACTCGGGCGAGCGCGAAGAACCCGCAGTCCTACCGGCGCGCTTCCCCAACCTCCTGGTCAACGGCTCAACCGGCATCGCCGTGGGCATGGCCACGAACATCCCGCCGCACAACCTCACCGAGGTGGTCGACGCCGTGCTCTACGGCCTCGACCATCCCGAAGCGTCGGTCGACGACCTATCCGAGTTCGTACAGGGCCCCGACTTCCCGACGGGCGCCTACATCGTGGGCATGGCCGGCGTGCAGCAGGCGCTGGCCACCGGGCGTGGCTCGATCAAGATGCGCGCTGTCACCGACATCGTCGAGACGAAGCGCGGCCGCATGGCGATCATCGCGACCGAGATCCCGTACCAGGTGTCGCGCGACCGCATCATGGCGAAGACCGCCGACCTGGTGCGCAAGAAGGTCATTGCGGGCATTGCCGATCTACGCGACGAGTCTGATCGCGACGGGACCCGTCTCGTCGTCGAGCTGCGGAAGGATGCGAACCCGCAGGTTGTGTTGAACATGCTCTTCAAGCACACCCAACTCGAAGAGAACTTCTCGGTCAACCAGATCGCCCTCGTCGACGGGGTGCCGCGCACACTCAACATCGCCGAGATGGTTCACCACTACATCGCTCACCAGCTCGAGGTGATCGAGCGGCGGAGCCGTTTCCGGCTCGCGAAAGCCGAAGCTCGCTCGCACATCGTCGAAGGACTCCTCATTGCCCTCGACAACATCGACGAGGTCGTTGAGATCATCAAGTCGTCGGAGGACGTTGCCGATGCCCGCTCGTCGTTGATGGAGAGGTTCTCTCTCAGCGAGATCCAGACCAACCACATCCTCGACATGCCGTTGCGCCGCCTCACCGCCCTCGAGACTGGGAAGCTACGCCAGGAATACGACGAGCTCCAGTCCTTGATCGGAGAGCTCGAGGAGCTGCTCACGAACGAGGACAAGCGCCGGATCATGATCGGGGAAGAGCTCACCGTCATCCGCGACAAGTTCGGCGACGACCGCAGGAGCCGGATTATCCCCGACACGGGCGAGATGTCCCTCGAAGACCTCATCGCGGACGAAGACCTCGTCGTGACTGTTTCGGGCGCCGGCTACATCAAGTCGGTGTTGGCCAAGACCTATCGCACCCAAGGGCGCGGCGGTCGGGGCGTACGTGGTGCAGCGTTGCGCGAGGACGACATCGTCGAGCATGTCATCCACACGACCGCGCATGCGTACCTCCTGATCTTCACCAACCGGGGGAAGGTCTACCGGGTCAGGGCGCACGAGATCCCACGCAAGGACCGCAACGCGAAGGGTGTCCTCGTCCAGTCGGTGCTGCCGATGGATCCGGACGAGATCATCGAGGCGGTGATCGACACCCGCGACTACGAGACCTACAAGTACTTGGTGATGTTCACGAAGCAGGGCCAGATCAAGAAGTCCAAGTTCAGCGCCTACGACTCTCGCAACCAGGTGCTGGTCGCGATCAAGCTCCTCGAGGGAGACGAAGTCGTCGACGTGCGGGCGACCAACGGCGACAGCGATTTGCTGATGTTCACGAGGAACGGCCAGGGGATTCGCTTCTCAGAGAGCGATGCTCGCCCGCTCGGACGAGCATCACAGGGCGTTCGGGGCATCCGTTTGCGTGACGGTGACGAGGTGGTTGCCGGCACGACGGCCGAAGAGGGAGGCAACGTTCTGTTGCTGACCAGCGGCGGCTACGGCAAGCGCACCAAGATGGAGCTGTTCCGCAGGCAGGGGCGCGGCGGCATGGGCGTCAAGGCCATGAAGCTGACGAGGGTCCGCGGAACGCTGGTAGCGGCGCTCGCCGTGAGTGACGACGATGAGGTGTTCATGATCTCATCGGATGGCATCGTCATCCGGCAAGCCGTGAGCGATATCAGCCGCCAGCGGCGCGAATCCACCGGTGTGAAGGTCGTCAGCGTTGACGGCGATGCGGCTCTCTCTGCGGTTGCCCTTGTACCACCGGGTGAAGACGACGACTGAGGCGGTAGTCGTCAGGCGGTAGTCCGCGGACGTCGGGCTCCGGAGACGATCAGGACCGGCACAGACGGGTGACCTGGACCTTGTGCGTGGTCTTGACTCAAGACTGGCGACTCGCGACTGCCGTCCGCCTCCTTCCTCCAAACCCTTCGGCTACTCGGAGGCGGTTCCTACACTCGGCGCATGGCGGTACGACGCGTGCGCCGGGTCATCCGGAAGATCGATCCGTGGACGGTGCTGAAGGTGTCCCTCCTCCTCAACGCGGTGGGAGCCCTCATCTTCGTGCTCGGGGTCTGGGTCAGCTGGTCCCTCGCAGTCCAGCGCGGTATCCCGGACAAGGCCGTGGAGTTCTTCGACAACTTCTCGCTCGTCTTCACCCCGAACGGGGAGCTCTACTTCCGTGCGGTGCTCTTCTTCGCCGTTGTGCTCTACGCCACACTCACCGGGCTCATGACGCTCGGGGCCGTGCTCTACAACCTGATCTCGGATGTTGTGGGTGGTGTGGAACTGATCGTGCTCGAAGAGACCTATTTGGTTCCTGCGCCGAAGGCATCACCCATTCGGCCTGCTGTGCACACTCCCGGCAATGGGCAGAACGCAGCGGCCACCTCGGACACGGAACCCGTCCCCACGACCGTCGACGGCGGGTGACGGCTAATCGTCGATTGCGGTGAGTTCCCGGGGTAGGCGAATCGAGGCCGACGGTCCGGATGCCGCGATCTCGAGAGGAACCTCGAATCGGGTCTGGTCGAACAGGCACAGGCCCTCAGCGTCCTTGCGACACCACACGAGGGCCAGGTCGGCGATGAGGGTCCCGGACCCTTGTCGGAGTTCGATCGGTACGACGACCGGGAACGTTGTACCCGTGAGGTCGACACGATCGCCATCCGAGAACGCTCCAACGCCTCCGTCCTCGACGAGGACCAGTGACGAAGACGCATCCGCATTGACTTTGTATCCGTCAGGGAGATGTACGTCGACGACGAGTTCGCCCGGTCCCGCACCGGCGTTCACGGTTCCGAGCGTCACCACGGTGCCGTCGAAACCGTCCGGTCCCACAACGTCCGTGAATGCGTCGAGGCCGGTGAACACCACTGTGGTCGTCGCTCCAGTGGCAAGGTCGACACGCCGGATGGCGTGATTGTTGGTGTCCGCGACCCACAGCACGTCGCCATCGACGGAGACACCACCGGGTTCGTAGAAAAGGGGACTGGTACCGTCCCGCCATCCGTGGTCCGCGCCGTAGAGCGTTGAGGTCTTCCCGGTCGACGGATCGATCTCCTTGATCTTCGAGTTGTAGGTGTCTGCGACGAGCAGGCGGCCGTTGTGCGTGTCGATGCCGAGCGGATGCTGGAACCGTGCGTCGGCTCCGATCCCGTCGACGTCGCCGAAGGCGAAGAGGTTCTCGTCGCCTCCTGCGACGAGGGAGGTCAAACCCGCGGTGTCGGCGACGGCGGCGCTTCTGATCGAACTCGACTCCGAGTCCGCGAAGTAGAGGATGCCGTCTGCGCCGATGGCGAGGCCGGATGGCTGGGCGAGTTCCGCCTGGAGGAGGGGGCCGTTGGCAGTCCCCTCTCGAGCGCTCCCGACCGATGGTGCCGCCGTTGCTGCCTCGAGGTCGATCGCCCAGATCTGGTGGGTCCCGGCATTCGCAAGGTACAGGGCCTGGTCGGCGAACTCGAGCGCCCATGGTGAGTTCAGCACGACTTTGTCGACGGGCCCGCCGACCGGAGGCCACCCCTGAGCGCCGGTGCCCACAATTGTTGTGACGGCACCGGTCGACAGGTCGACGGCTCGCACCGCATGGTTCCCGGTGTCGGCCACATACAGCGTGTCACCGTCGACGACGATGCCCTGCGGGGATGAGAACGCGGCGGCTCTGCCGATGCCGTCCTCGAAGCCTTCGATCCCGGAGCCGAATACGGCGGTGACGGTTCCGTCGTCGTTCGCTGCGATGATCCGGTGGTGCCCCGTGTCGGCGACGAAGAGGCGCTCCGACGACGGATCGGCATGCACCTTCCCTGGGTACGAGAGCAGTGTGTTGGGTGTGCGGTCCGCTTCGAGGAGCAGCGGGAGAGGGGTTGAATCGATCTGACCCGTAGCGCCGAACTCGTCTACGAGACGAGCGACAACGGGTTGGACGACGTCGTAGACGCCTTCTCCAGCGTGCACACCGACGACGTTGCCGACCGGGTCGATGAGGGCAACCGTGGGCCATGCCCGGGCGCCCCATGCGTTCCACACTGCGAAGTCGGCGTCGTTGACAACGGGATGCTCGAGTTCGTAGCGCTGGGTGATCTGTCGAATGTTCTCGGTGTTGCCCTCATTGGAGAACTTGGCAGAGTGGACGCCGATGACCACCAGCTCTTCGGAGAACTCTGCTTCGAGACGCTTGAGATCCGGGATGATGTGGATGCAGTTGATGCAGCCGTAGGTCCAGAAATCGAGCAGAACGACCTTGCCGCGAAGTGAGGCAAGGTCGAGCGGCTGTTCGACGTTCAGCCAGTCGAGGCCTTCGGGAAATTCGGGCGCCGGCGTCGTCTCGAGGGTGGTCGACTCGCTCGACACAGCTGTGGTGGACGGCTCCGTGGTGTCACTACTGGTACACGCGGCGGCGATGGTGGCGATCAGCGCCGCGATGGTGAGGTATCTGCGCATTGACGGCATTCAACCCCATGCTTCCGGCTACAACGCGCGCTGGTCAGTCGGTGGACGCGAACGATGCGATATCGAGGCCGATGCGCGATGCCGCTTGCAGGTACTGATCCGCACGTGTCTCCGGGCGGTGTTCTCCTGGAAGTACGAGTCCGGATGCGGCGACGACGGCACCTGCCGCTAGGGCGATTGCCTCGAGGTGGGTGGCAAGGTCGGCAATACCGAGGGCGCGGGTCCCCCTCGTCGTCGTGGATCGGACGAGGATCCCCGCCCATTCGTCGTCCACCGGAGCGGCGACTTCGAGGCGCCGATTCGTCATAGCGCGCCGTGAACCCCACCGTGGACCCACCGGTTCGGGGAAGCTCACCGGCTCTCCGCTGCGAAGTGGTTTGCCCGGTTCGGTCCAGGCGAAGAGGATGTTGGCGTCGGGCCCGGCTCCGGCCGACTCTTGGTTGGCCAGGCTGCGTCCGATACCCGATACGAGGTTCGCTCCTGCCAGCACCGGCGATTCAGCCGTCGCGTCGGCAACCGGGATGGTGTCCGACCAGAGGACGCAGGGCACCGCTGCTGCTGCGGCTTCGGCGAAGATGGCCGAGTCCGGGTCGTCGGTGACCACGGCGTCGAATCCGGAGACATCGGAGACCCGCTTCAGACGCACGTCGCTGTCCTTCACGGTGCGCCGAACAATGCCGAGAAGAGCGAGGTTGGGTTCACCGAGGAGGAGGCGTCCGGCGCGTACACCGATCTCGGATGTGTGATCGAGGGCGATCCTCATCGATCGGCGGGTTCGACGGGCTGCCACGACCCAGGAGGTGCCGGGGGCCGGCTCGGGCGGCGGCTTGCAACGATGGCGACGGCCACGGCGGCCGCGGCAACAACGACAACAGTGTTCAGAACGGGTTTCACGAGGAGAAAGCTACCAGCTTCCAGCAGCCAGCCTTCAGCACGACGGTCGAGACCCTCCGGAGTGCAATCCGCACTACCCTGCGGTTCCCGGGTTCGCCCGGGCGCCGTGTGCGAAGCGAAGTCCGGTGTGAATCCGGCGCTGTCCCGCAACTGTGAAGCCCCTCGGGGATGAGCCAGGACGCCTTCCTTCCGGTGTGCGGTCGTACTCTCGGAGGAGGGGCTACATCGCATCCATGAACGCTCCTCCACCGAGAGGAGCCCCCACCATGGCACCAAGAGTCCTGTTGCTGATTGCCGCCATCGCTCTCGTGGTCGCAGCGTGCGGGTCGGGTTCGGCCGCCGACGCCCCGGGAGCGAACGCCGCCGCGGACACGACCGTTGCACCAAACACGACGTCGACGACCGACGCAGCACCAACCACGTCCAGCACCTCGACGACCGCCGCCAACCAAGGCGAGTTTCCCGTCACCATCGAGACGGCCAACGGATCGGTGACGATCGCAGAGAAGCCAGAACACATCGTGTCGCTGTCTCCGACATCCACCGAGGTGCTGTTCGCCATCGGCGCGGGTGACCAGGTCGTCGCTGTCGACAATCAGTCCAACTATCCGGTCGATGCCCCGGTCACCGAACTCACGGGGTTCGACCCGAATCTCGAGGCCATCGCGGGATATGGGGCCGACCTGGTGATCCTGATGTATGACCCGGGGGAAGTCGTCGCTGGCCTCGGCGCTCTCGGGATTCCGGTGCTCCTCCTCCCTGCGGCGGCAACGCTCGGCGACGCATACCACCAGATCACGACCACCGGCACTGCGACCGGTCGCGTCGATGAGGCGACCGCCTTGGTGGAGTCGATGAACGAGGAGATTTCGGCGATCGGCGAGTCCATCGACGGAGATGGTGCCACCTACTACCACGAGATCAGCCCCGACTACTACACCGCCACCTCGGCGACCTTTGTGGGCTCGCTGTACTCAATGCTCGATCTCGCCAACATTGCGGACGACGCCGACCCGGACGGCTACGGCTACCCGCAACTCTCGGCCGAGCACATCCTCGCGCAGGATCCGTCGTTCGTGTTCCTTGCCGACACCAAGTGTTGCGACCAGAGCGCCGCCACCGTCGCGGACAGGCCCGGATGGGACACGTTGAGTGCTATTCAGACCGGAGGCGTCGTCGAACTGGACGACGATGCAGCGTCGCGGTGGGGGCCGCGCGTCGTTGGTCTCGTGCAGGAGATTGCCAGCGCCGTTCAGTCTCAGAGCAGCGAATGACCGGCGACGAGATCCGCCCCAGCCACCTTCGTTGGTGGTGGGTCGCGGGGTCGCTTGCGGTCCTGGCGGTGGCTGGTCTCGCCTCCGTGCTGTTGGGGGCGGTCGATCTGGATGCCGGGGCCGTGGTGGCCTCGCTCGTCGACCGGCTGCCGCTCGTCGATGTGGACTCTGGCTTGACGACTCGGGAGGAGGCCATCCTCTGGGAGCTGAGAATGCCGCGTGTTGTGCTCGGCGGCATTGTCGGGGCGACCCTGGCCCTGGCCGGCGGTTCCTACCAGGGATCCTTTCGGAACCCGCTGGCGGATCCCTATCTGCTCGGCGTTGCGGCGGGCGCAGGACTGGGAGCGACGATTGCCATCGCCTACGGGTCGTCGATACCAGCGACGCCGTTCGGGCCGCTCCCAGCGCTCGCGTTCATCGGCGGACTCGGTGGCGTGGCCGCCACCTACGCGATCGGCTATTCGGTTCGTGCGGGCCGGACTGCAGTGACGCTCATCCTCGCCGGCGTTGCGGTGGCCGCGTTTCTCACTGCAATCCAGACGTATCTGCAACAGCGCAACGACGAGACGTTGCGCGAAGTCTATGGCTGGATCCTCGGGCGACTCTCGACGGTCGGGTGGACTGAAGTGTGGATGGTTCTCCCATACGTTGCGGTCGCATCGATCGTGATACTCGTGGGAGCCCGCTGGCTCGACGTGCTGAGCGTGGGCGATGAAGAAGCCGTGACGCTCGGCGTCGACCCAACCCGGGTGAGGCTTGTGATGGTGCTGGCCGCCACGCTCGGAACGGCAGCGGTGGTCGCCGTCTCTGGTCTCATCGGCTTCGTCGGCATCATCGTTCCGCACACGGTGCGCATTCTCTTCGGAGCGAGCTATCGAATCGTGCTTCCGCTGTCGATCATCCTTGGTGCCGCCTTCCTGATATTTGCCGACCTCCTCGCTCGCACTGTCGCCGCCCCGGCAGAGATCCCGATTGGGGTCGTGACCGCATTCTTCGGGGCTCCGTTCTTTGCCATCGTTCTGCGCTCGTCGCGAGGGATCGCATCGTGACCAGCGCGCTCTCACTTGCCGGGCTCAGCGTCCTCCTCGGTGGTGCCGAGATTCTTCGAGGGGTGGATCTCGAGGTCGAACAAGGTGAGTGGGTGGGATTGATTGGTCCGAACGGGGCCGGGAAAACAACGTTGCTGCGAGCCATTGCCGGCGCCGTCCCGTTCGAGGGTGGCCTCACCATCGACGGATCGAACTCACCGGTGTTGAAGCGTCGCCAACTGGCACAAGCCGTAGCGCTCGTCCCACAGCATCCGGTCCTGCCTCCCGGCATGCACGTCATCGACTACGTGCTGCTCGGCCGCACCCCTCACCTGGGACAGGTGACCGGTCCCTCCCATCACGACCTCGACGTGGTCGCAGGTGTGCTCGAAGCACTGAGCCTGGCTGAGTTCGTCGATCGCGAGGTCACGACGTTGTCGGGTGGGGAGCTTCAACGGGTCGTGATTGCCCGGGCACTCGCCCAAGAGTCCCCGATTCTGCTCCTCGACGAACCCACAACCGCTCTCGACATCGGGAAGCAGCAGGCAGTGCTCGAACTGGTGGACCAACTGCGCAACACCCGGACGCTCACAGTCCTGTCCGCGATGCACGACTTGACGATCGCCGGGCAGTTCCCCGATCGGCTTGTGCTGCTCGCCAGCGGAGAGGTCGCTGCTGAGGGGCTCGCTGGAGACGTTCTCGATCCGACGCTGATCAGGCGCCACTACGGAGCAAACGTGCGGATCCTCGACGACGGAGCCGGAGGGATCGTTGTCGTGCCCGTCCGGTCTCAAGACGAGATCATCGACTCGAACAACGAACCCACCAGATAGCTGAGAATACCGCCGACGAACCCAATGCTCATGTTCTCGAATGCAGCGGTGAAAGGGTTGGTCTTTGTCATCGTCGTCTTCGCCGCGCCAACGGCGAGGAGACCGATTCCGGTGAGAACGGCGGCGACCAGCAGCGCCGTGCCGGTGTCGTCGAGAAATACGAATGGGAGCACTGAGGGCAGAGCCCCGGCGAGGAAGAGTCCGGCAGAGGCAAACGCCGCCACGAACGAGTTGCGCTTCTCGGTATCGACGACCCCGAACTCGAGCCCGGCCATCACGCCCAGCATCGCATCGTCGTTCTTGTCGATGATGTGCACCACCGTCTCGAGGTCGTCTCCTCTGAGGCCCATCTCCCCAAACATGTGCCGCAGCTCGTCACGCTCGTGGTCGCGGTGCTCCTTCAGGTGCTTGGTTTCGAGCTCCATCTCGGCATCGAAGACCTCCTCCTGAGACTTCGTGGCGAGGTACTCACCGGTCCCCATCGAAATCATGCCGGCGATCGCTGCGGCGACTCCGGTCAGGAGCACCTGGGTGGCACTCAGACCTCCGCCGACGACGCCGGCCACGAGGAGGAACGTCGAGACGAGGCCGTCGTTGACGCCGAGGATGATGTCGCGCATGTATTGGCGAGAGGCGCCGAGGTGCTCTTCGTAATCGTCGGGCGGAATCGGTGGGGGGGAGGCGGTCACGAACGTCATCGTACCGGCACGGCGAGGGGTGCCAATCGAACCGACGCTCTCGTTCTGTGGGCTCGGGACGTCATATACGACGTGGTGAACCCTGGGTACGCGAGACACGCGGGGGAAGTGGT
>CAZONX010000008.1:42460-46824 GCA_964581295.1 uncultured Acidimicrobiaceae bacterium | reverse complement strand
GGTCGGCGCCAGCGCACCCGCAGGCCTCAACTCCAGCGAGACCACAACTCTCGCCGTTGGAAAGTCAGCGGGTGCGTTGCTTTGGTTGACGGGGCCTGCCCGTCGGATCAGATCCGACCGCCCATAGCCCGCAGCATCGCCTCTGCCACCTCGGCGTTGATCGCATCGGGGATCGGCTGCGGACCCGATTCCAACCTGTTCGCCAACAGCGCCAGTTGCTCGAGCGACAACGCCTGCAGGGTGAGTCCGAGATCCATGGCCTCGATTGGATTGCCCTTGCCGCCATCGGCGGCCAGGTTCACGATCTTTCCCTCGGCAATCACGAACACGGAGCGGCCGTCCGCAACGTCGTATCGCTCGATCGACGGGCCCATCGCGACCGGTTCAGCCTGGTGCTCGAGGCCGGGAAGGTCGATCTCGGTGTCGACGTGTCCGGCGTTGGCCAAGATCACGCCGTCCGGCATGGTCTCGATGAGCGCGAACGGCACGACACCATCGCGTCCGGTCGCCGTGATGACGAAGCTGGCGCGGCTGCACGCACCCTCCGCCGAGTCGGTATCGAAGCCGTCCATCGCCGCCTCGAGCGCCTTGATCGGATCGAGCTCGACCACCGTCACGTCGGCGCCGCGGTGCCGTGCGTAGAGGGCAATGCCTCTCCCGCACCAGCCGTAGCCGAACACGACGACACGCTTGCGATGGAGCGAGACGTTCGTTGAGCGCACGATCGTGTCGACGACCGACTCACCGACGCCATGCTTGTTCTCGACGATCGACTTGAGCGGGCTGTCGTTGATCACGATCACCGGGAAGCCGACCGCACCGGCGAACTGCTCGCGCAGCAGCGTTGCCCCCGAGGTCGTCTCTTCCGTGGCGCCCCGCGGGGCATGGTCGTTCTCGAGGCACTGAACGATCAGTTCTGCTCCGTTGTCGAGAACCAGATCGGGTCGCCGACCGGCGATCTCGGCAAGGTTTGCGGCGGTCTCGGTCGAACCGTCGGTTGGACGATCCAGAATCGTGGCCCCGCCGGCGGCCAGATACTCGGCAGTGTCGAACTGCGTCGTCCCATCATTGCCCATCGCAACCACCGATGCACCACCTGCTTGGAGTGTCTCGATGAGCACGGCGGTCTTCGGCTCGAGGTGCAGCCGGAAACCGATGATCATTCCGTCGAACGGCTTCGTTTCGGCGAATCTGCGGCCGACGGCGGACAGCACCGGCATGTGGCGTCGCGTCCATTCGATCGCGCCGTACACCGACAAGTCCACGTTGCCTCGTCCCGTGCTGCTGCTCATGCGGCCACCCTAACTGCGGGTCGTCGGAGCGCCGATGGCGACTACGCCGTCGATAGGCTGCGTCGGTGACCGACCGCCTCCTCACCCGTCCGTTCGTCTTCGTGTGGCTCGCCAATTTCGGCAGCGGCATGGCCTACGCGTTGTTCCTCCACCTCTCGGGCTACCTCGCGAAGCTCGGAGCGAGTGACACGGAGATCGGGATGATCTACGCGGCTACCGCTGTGGCTTCGATCGCCATGCGGCCGCTGCTCGGCACGATCATGGATCGCTACGGGCGACGCCCGGTAATCCTGGTCGGAAACGTGCTCAACATCATCTTCGTGTTGCTCTACCTCACGGTCACGGTCCTCGGCCCATGGCTCTACGTGGTGCGGATCGGGCATGGTGTCGGCGAGGCAATGCTGTTCAGCGCCTTGTTCACGTATGGCACCGATGTCGTTCCGAAGGCGCGTCGCACCGAGGGCATCGCGCTGTTCGGCGTCTCCGGGCTTCTCCCGCTCGGCGTTGCGGGAATCCTCGGTGACTTCGTGCTGTCGATCGGCACTTTTCGGGATCTATTCCTCACCGCTGCCGGGTTCGCAATCGCTACGATGCTCTTCTCGCTCCCCCTCCCGGAGCGCCGCCCCGTGCTCGCACCGGGCGAGAAACCGGAAGGCTTCTGGCGAATCGTGGTGGCACCGAATCTGCTGCCGGTCTGGTGGATGCTCGGGTCGTTCTCGGTGGTGCTCACCGGCTACTTCGTCTTCATCCGCCGCTACGTCGACGACACCGGTCTCGGCAGTGTCGGTCTGTTCTTCTCCGCCTACGTGATCGTCGCCATCCTCGAACGTCTCTTCTTCGGCTGGTTGCCCGACCGCGTGGGCCGCAAGCGGGTTCTCTACCCGTCGATCGCGGCGCTCGTTGCCGGCTTCTTCGTGCTCGCCATCGCCGGTTCCTGGGTCGGGGTGGCGGTGGCGGGAGCGCTGTGCGGCGCCGGCCACGGTTTCGTCTTCCCGATCCTCACGGCCATGGTCGTCGACCGCGCTCCGGACACCGACCGCGGATCGGCGATGTCGTTCTTCACCGCGCTGCTCGATATCGGGACGCTGATCGGCGGTCCACTGCTCGGCGCCATGATCGACACCGCCGGATGGAGTCCGATGTATGTGTTCTGTGGCGTCGCTCTTGCGATCGCGACGGTGATCTTCGCCCGGTGGGACCGACGGGCGCTCGACGAGACCGACCTGGAACCGGCTATCCCCGCTCGGGAGTGAAGCCGATCATCGGGATCTGCTCCATCATCGCCAGCCACGATTCCTGCGTGTCGTCGTGGGAGACGCCCATCATCTCTTCGAGCTTCGCCGCGGTCTTCGGGTGCTCACGCTCGTAGCCCTTCATGACCTCAACGGCCTCTTCGGTCGGGAGGAATCGCTGCACGGTGGGGTAGCGCTTGCTGCCAATCCAAATCGCCACCGCCGGGTTCGCCTGGATGTTTCGGTACCAGTCGGCCGTGACACCGTTCCCCGCGGTCACGATGTACTCGTCGCGATCCTTGTCGTGGTGAGCGACCTCGAGCGCCGTCTGGCGAACCACCCCAGACTTCCTACCGATGCTCTCGAGCAGGAGAAACCGTGAACCGAAGATGAAGCCGAGCCGGGCGCGGAAGATCCACTTCGGCGACTGTATGAACCACTTGGCGATGCCGGTCGGTTTCTTCTTCCCCCCAGGGGTACTGTCGTTCGGCATTGCTCAGTCCTCCACCGCTGGTTCGGCAGTTCCAGTCTCGTAGGCCTCCATCGGTGGGCACGAGCAAACGACGTGTCGATCCCCGAAGGCGTTGTCGATGCGGCTCACCGGGGGCCAGTACTTGTCAGACCGCAACGCGTCGACCGGGAACGCTGCGGTCTCCCTCGAATACGTGCGGTCCCACCGGTCGGACACCGTGTTCTCCGCCGGGTGGGGCGCATGACGCAGCACACTGTCTTCGACATCGACACCGCCAGTTGCAACCTCGTCGATCTCGTGGCTGATCGCGATCATCGCGTCGCAGAAACGATCGAGTTCGCGCTTCGATTCCGACTCCGTCGGTTCGATCATCAACGTGCCTGAGACCGGGAACGACATCGTCGGGGCGTGAAAGCCGTAGTCGATCAGGCGCTTGGCGATGTCTTCGTTGGAGACGCCGGTTTCATGGTGGATACCTCGGATATCGATGATGCATTCGTGCGCAACGAATCCTTCGTTGCCGGTGTAGAGCACGGGATAGTGCGAGGCCAGTCGCGCCGCGATGTAGTTGGCGCTGAGGATTGCTACCTCGGTGGCGCGGCGAAGTCCTCCCGGTCCCATCAGCGCGATGTAGGCCCACGAGATGGCGAGCACACCGGCCGATCCCCAGGGAGCGGAGGCGACGGCGCCGATGCCGTCCTCGTGGCCGGGCATGTCTGGGATGAGCGGATGCCCGGGGAGGAAGGGGGCAAGGTGCCCGCGCACCGCGACCGGGCCGATGCCGGGCCCGCCTCCCCCATGCGGGATGGCGAAGGTCTTGTGGAGGTTCAGGTGCGAAACGTCGCTCCCGAACGCTCCCGGTTCTGCGATCCCGACCATCGCGTTGAGGTTGGCGCCGTCGAGGTAGACCTGGCCGCCGTGGTGGTGGACGATCTCGCACACTTCGATGATCGAGTCCTCGAACACGCCATGGGTGGACGGATAGGTGACCATGATGGCGGCGAGATCGGCGGCGTGCTGCTCGGCCTTGTCGCGAAGGTCGCTCAGGTCGATGCTGCCGTCTTCGTCGGTCTGGAGCACGACCACCCGCATGCCGGCCATCGTCGCCGACGCCGGGTTCGTTCCGTGTGCCGACGCCGGGATCAGGCAGACGTCGCGGTGGCCTTCACCGCGCGACTGGTGGTAGGCCCGGATCGCGAGCAAGCCCGTGAACTCTCCCTGGGCCCCTGAGTTCGGCTGCACCGAGACCGCGTCGTATCCGGTGAGGTCCGCGAGCCATTGCTCCATGTCGGAGATGAGGCGCAGGTAGCCCTCGGCCTGGTCGAGCGGTGCGAACGGATGGATGTCGGCGAACTCGGGCCAAGTCAC
>CAZONX010000008.1:0-42360 GCA_964581295.1 uncultured Acidimicrobiaceae bacterium | reverse complement strand
GGGCAATATCGCGGCCCTGGAGCTTGCGGAGGTAGCGCATCATCTCGGTCTCCGAGCGATAGGCGCCGAAAACCTCGTGCGTCATGAACGGTGTGGTTCGGCCGAGCTCAGCCGGGATGCCGGAACCGCTCGAGTCAACCAGCCGGTCGGCCCGTGCGTCGACGCCGAAGATTTCGAACAGAGCGTCGACGTGGGCTGGGGTGGTGGTCTCGTCGAGGGTGACTCCAACGGTTGTCATGTCGACCCTGCGCAGGTTGATCCTGCGACCACGGGCCTTTGCCAGGGTCTCGTCTGCGCTGGCGACTTCGATGGTGAGCGTGTCGAACCATGTGGCGTTTCGGACAGCCACTCCACCGTCGGCGAGGCCTTGTGCGAGTGCGCTGGTCAGCCGATGGACGCGAGCGGCGATCCGCCTGAGGCCGTCCGGGCCGTGGTAGACACCGTAGAGCCCGGCCATGACAGCGAGGAGCACCTGAGCGGTGCAGATGTTCGATGTTGCCTTCTCCCTGCGGATGTGCTGTTCGCGGGTCTGGAGCGTCAGCCGAAGACCGACGCGGCCTTCGGCGTCCTTCGAGACACCGACCATGCGGCCGGGGAGTTGGCGCTTGTAAGCGTCACGAGTTGCCATGAAGGCGGCGTGCGGTCCTCCGAACATCATCGGCACGCCGAAACGCTGCGAGCTGCCGACCACGGCATCGGCGCCGATCTCCCCCGGTGGGGTCAGCAGGGTCATCGCGAGCAGGTCCACAGCGAACACGGCGAGCGCACCGGCGTCGTGGATGCGTTCGACGGCCGCGGCGTGGTCTCGGACGACGCCCAACGTTGCCGGGTACTGAATAAGCGCTCCGAACACTCCTTCGGGAAGTTTGGCGTGCGGGTCGCCGATCGCCACCTCGATGCCAATCGGCAGGGCTCGAGTCTTGATCACTTCGATGGTCTGCGGGTGGGTCTCCTCGTCAACGAGGAACACGTCGCCAGACCGTCGATTGACCCGCTTGAGCATCGCCATTGCCTCGGCCGCCGCGGTCCCCTCATCGAGGAGGGACGAATTCGCGATCTCCATGCCCGTCAGATCCGACACCATGGTCTGGAAGTTGAGCAGCGCTTCGAGGCGCCCTTGGGAGATCTCCGGCTGATAGGGCGTGTATGCGGTGTACCACCCGGGGCTCTCGAGCACGTTGCGCTGGATGACCTGCGGCGTGATGGTGTCGGTGTAGCCCATGCCGATCAACGAGGTGCAAAGCTCGTTGCGGTCTGCGAGCGAGCGCAGGCGTGCCACAACCTCTCGCTCCGACATCGGGCCGGGCACGTCGTGCTCGTGTTCGATGCGAATCGCCGGAGGGACGGCTCGGTCGATGAGGTCATCGATCGACGACGCTCCGACCACCTCGAGCATGGCCACGATATCCGGATCCGACGGGCCGATGTGGCGTGACCAGAAGCCATCGGCCGGATCGAGGTCCCGGAACGGTGTGTCGGTCATCGGCTGCTCCTCCGTCGCCGCGCGGCTGGTCTGCGCCCCGTCTGTCGCACGACCTGAGAGATTCACCGCCGTGGCGGCTTTCCCCTTCGGTGAGGGCCTCGACCCTGCTCTCCAGAGGTGCCTCGCCCCGCGGTCCGTGTGCCTGCAAGTTTCCCGGGGTGGTTGCTCCGTCGGCGCGACCTTCGTCGCTCTCCCGCGGGGGTCGATGGCCCTCGGATCGTACCAGCCGGGCCCGCGTTTGGAGATGCCTCTGGCGACTTCGCTCTTGGTGCGCGACACTGGCATAGAAGGAGGTGTTTGATGGTCTCTCACATCCTCGTGGCGGTCGATGGGTCGAGCCATGCCGATCGCGCCCTCGCATTCGCCGCGGACCTCGCCGTGAAGTACGACGCCGCCCTCACGGTGCTCAACGTCGTGTCGTATGCGTCGACGGTCCCCCTGGCGCTCGGGGCTTATGCCGAACTCGAAGGGCTCTATGCCGAGTCGCGCACCGTCCTCCAGTCGGCGGGTGGCAAGATCGTCGAGAGCGCCGCAGAGCAAGCCAGGCGGCTCGGTGTCTCCGATGTCAAGACCGCGGTGGAGTTGGGCTCGCCAGCACATTCGATCTGCGACACCGCTGAGGCGATCGAGGCCGACGTCATCGTCATGGGGCGCCGGGGTCTCAGCGACTTCTCCGGGTTCTTCCTCGGGAGCATCTCGCACAAGGTCGCCCATTCGGCAGACTGCACGGTGGTAACCGTCAAGTGAGGAGCAGCCATGAGCCCGATCGCTGAGTCGATCGTTTGCGTCGAGTGCGGTGGACGAGCCCACCTGTTGACCAGATTCCCGCCAGACGATCCGCCCATCCCGGGAGACGTCGTCGCCTACCGCTGCGCCGACTGCGTGGACCGCTTCGACCTCGTGGTCGACGAGGCCGACTTCGAAGACGATTAATCCGTTCTTGCGTAACTATGGGAAGCGGGCTTCCACTATCTACGCAAGAACGGATTATTGGGGTTCGTGGGGCGGTTGTGGGTCGTGCGGGAGGTCGAGACGCCCGATCCTGAACATTGCGTAGGGTCCCGGGTAGAGCAGATTCGAGACGCGTGACGTGTAGATGTCGGCGTAGCGCTCAACCTGGCGAGCAAGCAGGCTCTTGTCGGCGCCGGCACGCATCATCAGCCCCCACGACTCGCTCCTCAGATGGCCGGCCTCGATGGCGAACGGGGCGATCACGTCGTCGAGGGCGAGCACCTCGGCGCGTATTTCGGTGATTGCTGCAGAGACGTCGGGGACGTCGATCATCGGCGTGGCATAGCCGTCGCGCTCTCTCAGTGCCGCCAGCCGCAACGCACTCAGCCGTGCCTCGAGTGCCTCCTTCTCCTCCATCAACTCGCCGAGGCGACGCTGCGTAGGTAGGAACCCCTGGAGCGCCCGCACCTCCGACTCGAGTTCTTGGAGGATCAGCGCCGTTCGCCAGCGAAGGAGCGCCTTCGAGAAGTGCACGTCGCCGTAGAGGTGGTCGCCGACATAGAGAATCTGATCTCCCGACAAACCGAGGAACTCTTCGACGAGGCGGGCGTTGCCGCCGTAGAACACGCCGCCCTTCTCGATCGAGCCGTGGTGGGGTTCGAGCAGGCCGCGGTCCTCGTAGACCTTGTAGAGCGCGTTCGACGACGTGAAGAAGTCCGGCTTAGCCGCCGACACGATCACGGTTCCGAACAGGTCGCGCCACGTCTTGCCCTCGGGGAGGAAGGGGTCGAAGGTGTACGTCATCATCGCGTTCGCAAACGACCACTCCGAGTTCGTGATGAGCATCAGCCGCTTGCCGGCGTGCTGCTGGTCGAGGAGGCTTGCCACGATGTCGCCGTCGAGTGCGATATAGCGCTCGGGGTCGGCAAGCACATCTTCTTTCAGCATGCCGTCTCGATGCGCGCCGTCCACCGCCGCTCGCACGCCGGCGAAGATCTCGTTGTACCCGATGCCGCTCGGGAGCATCCCGGTATCGAGGAGGTCGACGCACTGGGCGAACAGACTCGCCTCGGACAGTGAGAACAGAGTGTTGAGGAACACAAAGCGTTCCTCGCTGAGATCCACGAGCGTCCCCGAGTAGGTGCGGCGCAACTCTTGATAATCGAGGAAGGTGGTGCCGTGCATGGCGCGGATCACCCATCCGAATCTCGTTGCCTTCAGCAGATTGCCGAGATCGAGATCCATGACGAGGCCACGGCTGACCGTGGTCGCGTCGAACTCCAGTTGCTCGACCGGCCACCCCAATACGGCGAGCCGGTCTCTCGCGTGAGCGAACGCCCGCTCCTCCCACGCCTCGGCGTGATACTGCGTCAGCGTGTAGTCCATGTCGTACCCGATCGCTTTGATCGAGCGCATGTTCAAGGTGCGATTGGTGAAGACCCGTCGCTCCGGCGACGGATCGGGGATCGGGATGGCGTCGGTGGGCATGGGATGAGTCTACGGATGCCGCGGACGACTTGGCCTCGATTGGCTGCCGCGACCGGGTGATCGAGTCGGAGCTAGCTTTCGGGCTGCTCGGCAACTGCCTTGAGCTTCGCGAGCCCCTTCTCGAAGTCGGGGCCGACCATCTTGTCCATGCTCTTGAAGATGCCCATCACCCGAGTCATCAGCGTGTTCGGCCCGGTCATCGTCCACGTAACCTCAGTCGACTCGCCTTGTGGCTGGAGGGCAAAGGCCGTCGTGCTGCTCGACTTGAACGGCTTGAGGAAGTCGAGAGCGATCTGCACACGGGCCGATTCAACGGCGTCGGTGATCTCCATGTTCCCCTCACCGGCCTTGCGGTTGCCCGACCACGCGTAGCCGGCGCCAACGCCCGACTCTGCCCCCGAGTAGCTGCGCTGCATATCCGGGTCGAGATCGTCCCACGGTGACCAGGCACCCCAATTGTGGAAGTCCGCAATCTGGGGGTAGACCGTCTCAGCCGGTGCATTGATGGTGGTGGAGCGTGCCACGGTGTAGGTATCTGCCATGCGAGAAGGCTACCGATCGGCGAACGACGGTGAGGAAGGTTTCTCGTCCACCGTTCGGACACCTCGAGGACCGCGAACGAAGAATGGGCCCCCGAGGGGCCCATCTCCGATTGCCATGTCTTGCACTCAGCGCAGCTACTGGTCGATATCGATCCAGACGAGCCGGTGGTCCGAGCCCGGGAACTGGTAAACGCCGACCAGCGGGAACAGCGGATCCGCCTCCAGAGGCCAGAACACCCCGGAGGCGACGATCTTCATGTTCTTGCGCGCAAGCACGTAGTCGGCGCGAAGATTGCCCGGCTGCCCCGGGAAGTCAGCGAAGTCCGCAGTGTCAAACGCCGGATTTCCGCCTTGACCAATATTGGCACCACCCTGATCGGCAGCTTGCTCCGGTCCACCGAGACTCGATGGCGTCATCGTGTCGTTGACCTTCGGATGATCAAGCAGCAACTGCGCCGAACCCGGGTAGCTGTCCCCGTCGAACGGATCCGAGTTCAGGTCGCCGGCGATCACGAACTTGGCACCGCCGCTGAGTCCGCCGGTCTTGCCTGCGTCGTCGTAGATGTACCGGGCGGTCTTGCCTCCAGACACGTAGTCGGCCCAGAAGCGGATCTCGTCGTAGTTCCTCTTGCCGTTTCGGTCCTCATCACCATCGAACACCGGTGGCGTGGGATGGCTCACAAGGAAATGCACAGTCTTGCCGTCCACTCTGATCGGTACATCAACGTGATTCTTCGACGAGAGCCGGACTACGTCGAGCTCATCGTCCGTGAACCACGGCGTCCCGGGAGGATCCTCGGGCAGCAGGGCACCGGGCATATCCCTCCAGAGGAAGTTCTGGAAGGTCCGGATCTTGGCATCGTCAATGGGGTACATCGAGTAGACGACGAAGGCGTACTGGCCTTCGAAGAAGCCAAACCCGAACGCGTCGTCCGGCCCACCGACCACACCGTTGTTGTTGAGATCGAACCCGGAGGGGACCCCGGTGTTCGACGGTGCTACGTATCGGTAGGGATACACGATCGGGTCCGCACCGCCCTGCGACATCGACAGGTAGTTCTCCTGGAACAACTCCGCTGCCACGCCTCCGGCGTCGTAGTCGAACTCATTGACCAACAGAACGTCCGGCCGATTGCGCTGGATGATCTCAGCGATCGTTGCCGGCTGAGCGCTGCCCGGCGACGACAACTCGGTCACCAGATCACCGGCATCGCGGCGATTCAGTGCCGCGTTGAACGTCGCAAACCGCGCCGGCACGTCGTCAAGCGCCTTCTGGGCATAGCTCCATGCCTTCTTGTAGTGATCGATCGCTTTGTCTGGCCGATCCCGGCCAAGGTCGTCCAGTGCCCGACCCATCTCGCGCTCAGCCTTCGCGATATCTTGTGCGTCACCTCCGGCGGCGATAGCTTCATCAATCGCGGTGGCCGCGAGCGTCTCGTCGGCCTTGACCAATGCATCAATCACGTGCTGCACATCGGCCTCGGCCGAACCGCGGACCTTCATGAGATCCTTGACGGCCTTCTTCTCTTCGTCGAAGACCTTGTTGCCCTTGTCCGTGAGGTGGGTGTCATCCACCCAATACCTCGAATTCAAGCTGTCTTCGATGCTCTCGATCGCCTTGCTGATCCGCTTGTCGTCCTGCTTGTTTCCGGTTGGAAGCAGCGCGGCAAGCGTTCCCAGCGCGTGCTCCTTCGCCTGCATCGGCGTCACGGTCAGTTCGAGGCCAACGATCACAGGGTCGTGGTCAGACGATCGGAACGCGTTCGGCTCCCACAACGCTTCTTGCGCCGGCTTCTTGAACGACATGTCGTAGTCGAGAATGTCGGGTTCATCGGCATTGATATGCCAAATGGTTGTGTCCGTCACCTGCGGCGTTGCCGCCCGGTTGGACATGATGTAATCCAGGTAGCCCCACTGTCCGCTGAATACGTACGAGTAGGCGTAATCGCCCAGGTCCCGCAGCACCAGATCGGTGTAGCCGCGACCCGCGAGGAGGCTGATCGGGTCTTCCATGTCATAGGAGTTGAGATCCCCGATGATCAGGAAGTCCGCATCGCCGCTCCCGGTGGGATCGGTCCCGAGCCAATCGGCCAGCATGCCTGCTGCCAGAGTCCTGGTCAGGTTGCAGCTCCCTTGCTCCGGATCGTCGTCCCCTGTCCCACACTGCGAACCCTTCGACTTGAGGTGGTTCACCGCCACGGTGAACACGCCACCGTCGGCGTTGTCGACGAACGACTGTGCGAGCGCAGCGCGGTTCTTCGCCGAACCCAGGTTGTTGGGATCGAGGAACGCGCCCTCCAGCACAGCATGGGCACCGTACGGGGTGACGCTTCCCGGCTTGTAGATCAGTGCCACGCGAATCGCATCCGGGCCAACCGGTCCAGTGACGATGTTCGCGTAGGTTCCTGGTGCGGTCGCCGCGTTGAGACCATCAACGAGATCGTCGACGGCCACGTCGACCGCGTCGTTCTCGATCTCCATGAGACCGACCACGTCGGCGTCGATATCCGCGATCGCTCTGATGATCTTGGTCTTCTGCCTAGTGAACTCCTCCGCCGTGTCGGCGCCACGACAACCCTGGTCACCGCCCGGTCCGCAGATCGGTCCAGCGTTGTCCAACGTCGTGAAGTAGTTCAGCACGTTGAACGTCGCCACCGTCAGGTCACCGCCCACACCGGCTGGTGATGTTGGGCGAGCGTTGGTGGACGCGTACTCACCACCGCCGCTGAAGTCGGGTGCGATCGTCGCTTGCACCTTGTAGGCGCCAAAGCTGTAGTCCATGGCGCCGGTCACGTTCGCGACGGTGTCACCCCCGCGGAACAGGTTTGTGAGATCGAAGATCCTTCCGTTCGGGTGGATCGCCGGGTCGGGATTCTGACTGCCCCGCCCGTCGTCGAGCGTGATCCTGCTGCGTGCATTGAGATCCGCCAGCGCCGCCGCTTGCGGAGAGCCCGGTGCAAAGACCGCAGTTGGCTGCGCCGCCCGGTCCGTTGTGAGCACCGTCTCATTGAAGCGGTCGAAATTGAAGTACTCCGCGATCACGAGGGCCTGTGGCAACAGTACCGACATCCCCTCGACGGATTCGAAGTCGATATTGCCCGAGATCGGGAGCGCAACGGTCGCAGGGGTCACGGTTGTGGGCTTGGCCGGATCTATCGGGTCGTTGACGAGCGCTGCGGTCACATCCTGGATTCGCGTGAGGCCGAACGACTCGGCGACCGTTCCGGTGACCTTCACGACGTCACCGACTGCGACTGCGTTGTCGTTGTCGCGGACAAAGATGCCTTCGGATGTCAGCGGATCAGCGTCGGCATCGAAGTCCTCTTCCTGCACGTGATAGCCGTCGATGTCGTTGTCGTACGTGGCGTTCGGGTAGCCGTCTGCCTGCTGGAAGTCGCCCACGACCACGCCCTCGATGGTGACCATGTCACCGACCATCGGGCTGGAGAAGTCGGCGCCCTGGACGTCATGGATCAGGGTGATCAGCTCGCCAGCCGGTGCCGTGGTGAACGACCACGAGTAGTCGGACTCCATGGGTTCGAATGGGTCGTCCTGGTCGACAATCTGTGCCGCAGTCAAAGTGACCGTGCAGAGCTCGTCGTTGGCGAAGTCGCCGTCCGGGTTCAGAGTGAAGGTGGAGGGCCCGCCGCTCATCGCTGCCGTGTGGATGCCGCTATCGACACATGAAATCCCGAACCAGGGATTGGTCACGGTAACCGGCTCGCTGAACGCGACGACGACGTCGGAATCGATGGCGACACCTGTGTCCCCACTCGCTGGAACGGTGCTCGAGACGGTCGGGGGTACATCAACGGGAACGCCCACGGTGAACGGACCGGACGGGAGCGGGACGATCAATGAGTTGCTGCCATTCCAATTGGCGTTGTTGGCAATCACCGCAAGGAGCGCTGCCCGGGTGCCGCTCGTGACCGACGAGTTGTACTCGGAGTTGTCGTACTCGTCACCAGCGCCAGGCCCACTTCCAACCGCAACCGCAGTCGCTCCTACTGTCAACCCGGTTGGCAGCGCCGAGTTGGTGGAGGCAGTCGCGTCGGCCTGGAACATGGTGCTATTGGTCTGAGCAGCGAAGATGAACGAAGGGCTGTCCGAAGCGCCCTGGAACGCGAATACTTGATCTCCGCTGGCAGAGAGGGCAAAGCCGTTGTTGCCAACGATTCCATCGTTGTCCGCAGCGAAGTCCGCCGCGTTGATCACGCTGTTGACGACCGTACCCGCTGCAAGCGCCGTCGGAGCGGTGTACTTGATGGCCCCTTCGTTGCCGCGGAACGAGCCAGAACTCAGCCACCCGCTATCGGTAAACCGGATCTCAGTGCCCGCGTCAACTGGCACGAGGAGCACGAACGCGATCTCGTCGAGACCACCCGCATTGTTGTCGGCGTTGATGCCGACTACCGCGAGGTCTCCAGGGTTGAGCGTCGTGGCCGCCGCAGCCGGTGCCACGCCCATTGGCAGCAGCGCCGCCACCATTCCCAGTATCAGCAAAAGTGCCATACGCGAACGTCTCATCAAGCCCTCCTAGGCGTCTACTTCCCATTCCCCAACGAAGAACGGTCCGTGCTGTGGCACGGACGGTCGCGGTGATCTGGCTCTCGATAGGAAGGAGCATTCTGTGGTTCGTGAGCAAGCTCTCCGATTCCACCTGCTCGTACCTGTGCTACGTGCAATTCGCACCCCTTCTCAATCCACCGCGAGTTCACCCTACCCACCTTGCGCCACGGTATGCACTTGAACGAACACTCTCCGGGGTTACTCCATTCGCGCCGGTTCGGGCGTCGACCAAGCCAGCAAAGTGACCAGAAACCCTTGACCCATATGGACTAGTCCGCCCGAGTTGACGAGCACGGTCCTTCGAGGCCGCGATTCTCGACGCAGAGCCGCGAAACATTGACGAAGCGACCCCCTTGAAGCTCCCCACGTTCCCGTGGTATCTAGTTACTGGGCTGAAAAGGGGCAGCGAGAGCGAGGGGGTCGGATATGGATCCGATGGGGCATCCTGATCTTGTTCGGCTCGGCCGCACGCTCCGGAACCGGCTCGACGACACGCTCGATGCAGAGCAGGCAGCGGCGCGAGCAGTGGCAAGGCGACGCCGGACGCTTCGAGACCGCCTTCTCGATTCCGAGGACCGCAGGGAACATGTGGTGCTCACGACTGCCGACGGCCACATCCACCGCGGGGTAGTCGATGCCGTCGGAGTCGACCATGTTCTGCTGATCGACGACACCGCCGAGCGGTTCGTCGCCACGGCACACATCGTGACGGTCGAGGCGCGCTGATGGCAATTGGCGTTCGCGTTCGCGATCTCTCTATTCCCCGCCCCGACACGCGGACGCTGATCGGGATCGGGCTGGCCGCAGTAGCCGCCCTCCTCGTTCTCTGGTTGACCCAACCGGACCCGTCGGTTCCAGTCCTCGTGGCAGGGTCCGACCTTCCGTCCGGTACGCCGCTATCTGAACTCGATATCTCTGTCCGGCACACGGCCGACCCAACTGGATTGGTCGAAGGCGACTCGCCAGGCGACCTCTCCGCGTGGGTGCTCGCAGCGCCCCTCACCGCGGGTGAGCCCCTCCTCCCCAGCCTGCTCTGGCCTCCCGATGTGCAAGCAGCTCCGGACCTCCTTGCCGTGGAACTCGATCAGGCCCATGCCGTCCTCGGCCGTATCGATCCCGGCGACCGCGTCGATGTGTACGCCACCACATCGCGCACCGGAGAGGGGTCAACGACGCGCCTGATCGCCTCGTCCGTCTTCGTTGTCGACGCATCGGTCTCAGACTCGGTAGGGAGCGGCAACCAGGTCCAGTTGCTCCTCGCTGTTGACGACGAACTCGCGGCATTGCTCACCGCGGCCATGAACGGGGGCAGCCTCGACCTGGTTCGGGTCGGAGAATGAGCGTGCGCGTCGCAACCGTGCTTTCCGCCAGGGATTGGGAGCCCGGTCTGGTCTCCTATGCGCGAGAGACAGCAGAGGTCTTGATCGTGCTCCGCGCGTTCCAGCCACACGAGATCGAGGAGCGTGCGTCGGAGATCGATGTCGTCGTTGCCGGCGGAGAGGTTTCATGGGTGACGCCGGTTCAGATCGCATCCTGGCAGCGTGCCGGCCTCGGTGTCCTTGGCATTCATCCCTTCGAGGACAGTCCTGCAGCATCCATGTTCCGCGCGGCCGCCGTCGACGAGCTTCTCCCGGACAACGCGGACGTGCGAACCATCGTGACAGCGATTCGTTTCATCTCCCCCCTTTCCGACACGGTCGACCGGACCGGGACCGGCAGCATCACCGCGGTCACGGGACCCCGGGGAGCGCCGGGAGTCACCGAGGTCGCTCTTGGCCTTGCCTGGGAAGCCGGGAAGGCGACGTCGACCCTACTGATCGATCTCGACATCGATGCTCCGTCGATCGCCATCCGTCTCGGTCTCCCGCCGCGCCCAGATATCACCGACGCCGCAGATCAAGTGCGGGCAACGGGAGTGATCGATCCGGAAGCCGTGCAGCGGGCCGGACCTATCTCGGTTATCACCGGGTCCCACCGACTCGGCGAGGCGCCGCTGCGCCCGACGATGATCGAAGACTTGGTCGACGCTGCAACGGTGGTCTTCGATCGGGTAGTGGTGGACCTCGGCACGAGCGAACCCGACAATCCGATCCTGAAGCGGTCGGACACCGCCGTGCTCGTTGCCGATGCGAGCGCAGTCGGCGTCGTGCGAGCCGCCCACGTCGTTGCCGCATGGGCGGGCCCGCCACCGACGATCGTCATGAACCGGGTCGCGCCTCGATCGCAAGCCGATGTGGTCGCCGCGGCACGTGAATGGACCGGTATCGAACCGGCAGCGGTGATCCCCGACCGACCATCGATACGCGCAGCCTCGCTGGCCGCGAAGCGACCAGATATGCGCCTGCGGCGACCGCTTGCTCACCTTGGGTCGAACCTATGACGCTCACCGGATCACCGCAACGTCTCGGCTTCCTCGGAGATCTTCTCAGCGATCCCAGCGTGGAGGAGATCATCGTCATCGGCGGTCACCGCACATTCATCGTCAGGAACGGCATCAAGGAACTGGTGCCGATCGTCGCCGATACCCCAACGCTCCGCCGGTTCGTCGATCAACTGCTCGCCGGGACTGGTCGGAGGCTGGATCTGTCCTCGCCGATCGTCTCCGCCCAGTTGGCAGACGGATCACGCGTCCACATCACCGGTCCGCCGGTCACCCATCCCGATCGACTCAACATTCAGATCAGGAAGTTCGTGGTGACCGCCACCGGTCTCGACGAACTGGTGGATCGCGAAACACTCACGCCGGCTTCGGCATCCCTACTCCGCCGCGCGATGCATCAAGACCTCTCGGTGGTCGTTGCCGGGGCACCGGGAGCCGGGAAGACCACGCTCGTCAATTGCCTGCTGCGTGAGGTGCCACCGGACCGACGCGTCGTCACCTGCGAGGAGGTGTTCGAAATCGATGCCGACCTGCCGGATATGACGCAGATGCAGACGCGGGAGGCGGGTCTCGACGGCGGCGCCGAGATCACGCTGCGGGACCTCGTCCGAGAGGCGCTCCGGCAACGCCCCGATCGCATCGTGGTGGGAGAGGTGCGGGGCCCCGAGGCCCTCGACATGCTCATGGCGCTCAACTCCGGGTGCTCCGGCGTCGCAACGCTCCATGCCAATTCAGCGCGCGACGCCCTCGAGAAGTTGGTCTCTTACAGCGTGCTGGCGGGCCAGAACGTGGCCATTCCGTTCGTTCGCAGAACGGTCGCAGCAGTGGTCGACCTCGTCGTCTTCCTGCGCCGTAGTGGCCGCACACGAACCGTCGATGAGATCGCGTACGTCCCAGAGCAGCTTTCCTGCGATGTATTCACGCTCCAGCCGCTGTTCGAGATGGCGCCGTCCGGACTGCGACGCACCACAAGCAGCCCGGACGACCCTCGACTCGATGCAGGCGCGTGGTCGTCATGAGGGGACTCGCGGCACTGATCACCGGAGTAGCCGCATGGATCGTCGTCACGCGATGGGCACCGAGTATTCGGATCCCCAGATTCGCCCCGCCGTCTCCGTGGGTGGTCCCCGCGGCTGTTGCGTGCGGATCGGCCGCCGGATTGCTCGCGCTCGGCTTCCTCGCGGTACCTGCGGCAGCGGCGGCAATTGGCCTGCTCGTGGCAGCGATACCGGTTACTGTCGATAGCACTCGCCGTCACCGGGCGCGCGATGCGATCGCCGAAGCATGGCCGGACTTCCTCACCTTGATGAGCGGCCGGATTTCGGCCGGAGCCACGCTGCCCGACGCCTTCATCGCCGCCGCCCGCCGAGCGTCCGGACGGCTCGCCACAGCAGCGCATCAGGTCGAAGAGTCCGTCGTCTTCGGTGATGGATTCGCGCCGGCCCTCGCTCGTCTTCGTCCCGAACTCAGCGACCCGACGTCGGACCGCGTGCTGGCAACGCTGGTGTTCGCCCATCAGTCCGGCGGCCACCGTGTAGGAGCAGTCATCTCATCGCTCGGCGTGTCGATTTCGGAGGAGCTGCGGGTGCGACGGGCTCATACGGCAGCGCTCACTGAGCAACGAATCACTGCCGCGGTAGCGCTCGCAGCGCCATGGGCCTTGCTCGCCCTGACAATCGCCACCAACCCGCACGCGGCAGATTCCTACCGAACCGCGACCGGGTCGCTCATCATCGCGATCGGCTTCGCTCTCACGGCGATCGGCTTCCTGGCTGCCCGACGCTCGGCGCGACTATCTCGAGCGCCAAGGGTGATGCGATGAGTGTCGTGCTCGCGCTGATGCTCGGAACGGGGATCGTAATGGTCACGACTGCTCCGCGGTCCCTCCGCCTCGCCGAACGGGTCGGCCGGTATCTCCGGCCCGACCCCTCCCCACCGATCGCCGAGAACGGATCCCTAGACCGCCACCTCATCGCCAGCGCCGGGCTCGGCTGGTCGAGCACAGAACTCCTGGTCCGGCGCGCGGCCGCAGCGGCGGCAGGAGCCATCATTGGTCTGCTGCTTGCGCAGGGGGATCTCTTCGTGGAGGGTCCAGGGCGTGCGATGCTCCCGCTGGCCGCACTCGGTGCGGCGGCCGGGTGGCTGCTGTTCGGGATGTGGCTGTCGACACGACGCGAGGCGCGGGCGCGACGGCTCCGGTTCGAACTCCCCATCGCAACCGACGCCGTGGCGTTGCACATCGTGGCGGGCGAATCGGTCGCTACCGCTGTTGACCGCTTCACGAACCAGTCGACCGGTGTCGTGTCGCAAGAGTTCGCGGTGGCCCTCGACGAAGTGTCCGCCGGGTGCGGCATCGCCGAAGCCCTCCAGCGCAACGCACAACGCACGGCAGATCCCGAGGCTGCCCGGCTCTACACGCTCCTGGCACACGCCCACGACACCGGTGGCCGCCTCGCCGATGCCCTCGCTCAGCTCGGCGCCGACTACCGGGCGGCGCTCGCGAGGGACCTCACTGCCGAGGGTGGACGCCGCGCCCTCGCAACCTACGGTCCGGTCCTCGCACTGATGGTCCCGGTGACGCTCCTCTTTCTGCTCTATCCAACGCTCGCCGGCCTTCGAAGCCTGGCGGGCAATCCATAGGAAAGGGGGTGAACATGTGGAACGAACAACGAGGTTCAACCACCGTGGAGTGGTTGGGACTGGCAACAATCGCCGTGCTCGTCATTGCCTTGCTGCTGCCCCAGGTACGCAGCGCGACGGCCGACGTCTGGTCGAGCATCGTGTCGCAGATGACGGGCTTCTTCGCGTAGCCGAGGGTTCGATCATCGTGGAGTCGCTGGTCGCGACCGCGTTTGTCTTCGCCCTCATTGCCATCGTCGTTCAGGTGGCATTCGTCGTGGTTGCTCGCGATGCCGCACAGACCGCCGTGACGGCGGCGGCGCGGCGCGCCGGTCGGCCGGGCGCCGACTTCGACGCCGAGCGCATCCGGCTCGCCGCTGATCTCGCCCGGATCGTCCCAGGGGCGACCGACGTCATGGCGTCGATCGAAGGAGGGCCCGCAGCGGTAACCGCCCGGGCGTCGATCGACTGGGCGCCGCCCGGCCCGAATCTCATTCCCCTCACGCTCCACGCGACTGCGACTGCACCATTGGTGATCCCCCCATGAGCAATGAGAATGGCACAGCCTTGGTCGGCACACTCGCGATCGGATTCGTGTTCGTGCTCGTCATCACCCAGACGCTGATCACCGTCGGCCGGCTCAGTGCGACCGCCGCCGACGTCACCGAGGCAGCCAGCACTGCAGCACAGTACGGCGCCAGGTACGGCGGCGCTGAAGACGCCACTCGCATCGCCCAGGATCTGGTGCCCGATGGCGTCGTCGTGGTTGCCGACGATGGAGCGACCCTATCCGTCGAGGTGACGGTCGATGTGGCGCTCGTTGGCCCCGAGCGCAGTCCTGTTCGAGGCACCGTGACCGGTCGGGCAATCGCGGCATTCAGCCCCTATCGGAGTCAGCCGTGAACGAACGCGGCTCGATGCTCCCCTACCTCGGCGCTCTGTTCTTCATCGGTCTCGTGGTTCTCGGTTTGGCGCTCGACACGGCCTTGCTCGCCGCGACCTATCAGGAGGCAGCATTCGCGGCGGACGTGGGCGCCGGGGCAGGCGCCGCCCAACTCCAGGAGGGTCCAGCCTATGGCGGCGAGTTGCGGCTCGACCCATCCGCAGCCGTCGAAGCGGCCGAGGCTGCCTCGCTCTCGGCGCGCTCGAGAGCCGGGCGGAACGCCAGCGCATCGACCGACGGTGCCCGCGTGTGCGTGGTGGTCACGGATCACTACGAGCCGCGGATTCTCGGCGCGATCGGGATCGGCACCGAGGGGATCGCTGTTCGCGCGTGCGCCGCTCCGGGGAAGGGCTGACCGCTAGGAAACCGCCGGTAGCTCTGAAGGCTTGCCGTACTTGCGCCGGAAGAGCACGTAGGCGACCAGACCGGCAGGAATCGGCAACCAGAACTGGAACAGTCGGTAGGCAAGGGTGGCGAGCAGGGCATCGCCTGCCGGGATACCGGCGATGGTGAGCATGCCGACCAGGCCGGCCTCGACGAATCCGAGCCCGCCCGGCGTAAGGGGAATCATTCCAAGCACGGCGGCGCCGGCAAAGGCCAGCAGCACGAGGCTCGGCCGCGGCTCCGCACCGACGGCGATGAGCGCTACGACAAGCGTCGCGTAGTCGAGGAGCCAGTTCGCGACGGCCACACCCAGGGCCCAATGCCAGCGCTTGCCAAGGGCCAAGACCACTTCGTCCCGCCGCTCGATGATGTCGTCCGCCGTCAGCGACCAGTCCTTCTTGAAGATCCGTGCGGCCCATTTGACAACTCGTTGGACGACCCAACCGACCGCATGGAGCGGCCGGTCGAATCGCACCACGATGACCGTCACAGTGAACATGGCGACGAACAGAATCGTCCCGGCAATCGCCACCGGGAGCATGCCATCAGGGATCGGAGCCGAGACGAACGCGATGACGAGGGCGACGGCTGGGAGGGCGAGCAGCACGAGGTTCGAGAGAATCCCAATGGCAGCGAGCGCAGCCAGGGCCGTGCCCATTGGAACGCCGGAGACAGCAAGCATCTGGAAGTAGAACGCGCCGCCCGCCACCACACCGCCGGGGATGACCTTCACGGCGGCGTTCGATGTCAACTGCGCCGTTGCGGCAACGAACCACGAGATGCCGGGTGCCGCGATTCGGGTCAGTGCCCATTGCGAGACGAAGGCACCGGTCATCAGGAAACCCATGAGGAAGAACCAGCGCCACTTCACGTGCTGGAGCTGGGGAGCGCTGTCGGCGAGTTCGAGCAGCGTGGGGAGGAAGAAGTAAATCGAGACGCCGAGCATCAGTAGGAAGAAGGCGCGCAGAGCGAGCTTGCCCCACGGAGCCGACGAACCCTTGGTGTTCTGGGATGTTTCAGACATGGTGTTGATCCCCCGAGGCGCCCGAATCTAGCGAGCACCACGCCAAACACTGGGATCGGATCCCGCGGATCGACTACGAGTCGAGTGCGGCCGAGACGCGGAACGACCGTCCGGCATCGACCATCCGATCGTCCAACTCCGCAATATCGGCGCTGCGAGGTCCGGCGTAGGCGAGCAGCACCAATGCGGCGAGCGCCACGATGTAGAACACCACGGTGGTTCCCGCAGTGAAAGCGAAAGCAAATGCCAGCAGCGCGGGAGCGACGGCGAACGCACAAGCGAGCACCATCCGCCGCAGGTACGCATCTCGGATCTCATTGTTCGAGTCCAGGGAGAGAATTGCCTCGCCGCCGACGCGCCGGATCCAGACCACGCCGGCGAAGTCGACGATCGCTGCCGAGACCACGATCACCGCGAACCACGTCGTAGGCTCGTCCGCCGGCGGGGGTGCGGCGATCACGACGATGGCGATCGCCGCCACGACGGGGGCCATGAACAGCGTCCAGATTCGCCGGAGGCGCTGCGTGCCCCGGTGGTCGATGTCAGGAAACGACATCGAGACCCCGTCCAATCGCGGCGAAAGCCGCCGCGCCGTCTTCAAGATCCTCTTCCGAATGCGCGGCGGAGATCATCACTCGAATGCGGGCCTTGCCGCGCGCCACGGTGGGGAACGAGATCGCCTGGGCGAAAACTGCCTGTTCTTCGAGCAGCAGACGCGAGAACTCGCGTGCGAGGTGTTCGTCTCCCAGCATGACAGGCGTGATCGGGGTCTCGCTGGCACCGATGTCGAAACCGAAATCGGCCATCATCTCTTTGAACGTGGCAGCGTTCGCCCAGAGGCGATCGACGAGTTCGGTCGACGCATCGAGGATCTCCACAGCGGCAAGGCAGGCCGCAACATCTGGTGGCGTGCTTGCAGATGAGAAGAGGAACGGACGGCCCCGCTGTTGGAGCCACTCGACTAGCTCGGTCGATCCGGCCACGTAGCCGCCGACGGCGCCGAATGCTTTCGACATCGTTCCGACCTCCACATCGACCCTCCCGTGGAGTCCGAAGTGATCGACGATGCCCCGCCCTCCGCGCCCGACCACGCCCTCACCGTGGGCGTCATCGACCATCACCATGGCATCGAACGCATCGGCGGCATCAACGATCCGGTCGAGCGGTGCCAGGTCTCCGTCCATCGAGAAGACGCCGTCAGTGATTACTAGAATCCGGTTCGCACTTTCGCTGCGCGCTTCGGCCAGTCGATCGCGCAGCATCGCTACGTCGTTGTGGCGATAGATCTTCCTCCCCGCCTTTGCGAGGCGCACCCCGTCAACGATCGAAGCATGGTTCAGCTCGTCGGAAATGATGACGTCGCCTGCACCAACTAATGCGGGGATTACGGCGAGGTTGGCGGCGAACCCTGACTGGAACGAGATGGTCGCCTCGACACCCTTGAAGCGGGCGAGCGCCGCTTCAAGCTCTGTGTGGAGTGTCATGGTCCCGGCGATTGACCGGACCGCCCCCGGTCCGATGCCATAGCGGGAGAGGGCAGCCGACGCCGCTGCAACGAGGCGGGGATCATTGGCCAGACCGAGGTAGTTGTTCGAGCAGAAGTTCAGCACTTCGCGCCCGCCGACCGTCAGGTGGGCACCTTGCGGCCCCTCGATGGTCCGGATCGTGTTGTAGAGGCCCTGGTCCTTGAGTGCCTGCACTTCGTCGCGGATGAATGCGGTCTTGTCGGTCATCGTGCCTCCATCAACTCAGCGGTCCGTCTGCGTGCACGGGGTCCGGGAACATCACGACCTTGCCGCACTCGCCCGATTGCATGAGAGCGAACGCCTTCGCGTAGTCGGCGAGGGCGAACCGGTGGGTGACGACGGGTGCGAGGTCGACGGCGCCCGACCGAATCAGGCCGCGCATCTCGAGCCACGTCTGCCAGAGACGTCGACCGACGACGCCGTAGACGGTCGCCCCCTTGAAGATGATGTTGTCGTCGAGATCGAAGGGGAAGGCGTCGGAGGTCAGGCCGAGCAGGGCGGCCTCGCCGCCCGGCTTCAGCGCAGCGAAGCCGGCCTCGAGCGCAGACTTCGCACCGGACATTTCGAGCAGCACGTCCACGCCCTCGCCGTCCGTGATCTCGCAGATACTCTCGGCGATGTCGTCGCGACGCGGGTTCAGCGTCACGTCGGCGCCCATCGTCGCTGCAAGATCGAGGCGGTAGTCGGAGATATCGGTGGCATACACAGCCCTCGCTCCGAGTGCCTTGGCGACGGCCATCGTCATCACACCCACGGGGCCCGATCCGGTCACGAGCACCTTCCGGCCTGCGATATTTGGGATCGTCGCGGTGTGGACCGCATTCCCGAAGTTCTCCTGGAGCGATGCGATCGAGAGCGGCATATCGGGCGGATCCGGCCAAGCATTCTGGGCGGGAACCGCCACGTACTCGGCGTAGGCGCCGTCGCGGTGCACGCCAAGGATCGCCGTTTTCGGGCAAAGGTGTCCCTGGCCGGTGCGACACCAGGCACACGAGTTGCAGATCACATGAGATTCGACGGAGACGAGTTGGCCGATCTCGGGGTCGGTGACGTTCGCTCCGCAATCCACCACGACGCCCGTCAATTCGTGACCGACGGTGATGGGGGGTGCGACGTGATCGGCCGCCCATGGATTCCACTCGTAGATGTGCAGATCGGTCCCGCAGATCGACGTCGCTCGCACTTCGATGAGGACCTCGTCCGGCGCAACCTCGGGGACCGGAACGTCGGTCATGGAGAATCCGGGGCCGGGCTCGAGCTTTCGGAGTGCGCGCATGGCGCACAGGCTATTACGAAGCCGCACCGCCTGCCCACCGCACGGAGAGCAGGCCCAACGATCCATACACGACGAATCCGATCGCCAAAGGAAGAACCGTCCCGTTGTAGGTCTGGTCGAGGAGGAAGCCGAACACCGCACCGCCCATCAACGAGAGCGTGCCGACCACGGCGGCCGCCATGCCGGCGACGGCACCCATCGGTTGCATGGCGAGAGCGTTCAGGTTCGGGCTCAGCACGGAGTAGGCCCCGAGCGTGACGGCGAGCGCGATCACGAACGGCGCGAACGGGGGCAGGCCGTCGGTGAGCCACGCGAACACGGCCAGCCCAATCGACAACCCGATGAACAGACGGAATGACGACTTCACGAGCGGCACGAGGCCGAAGCGCCCGACCAACCAAGCGTTCGAGAGCATCGCTGCACCCATCACCGCAGCCGTACCCCCGAAGATGATGGGGAAGAGCGATCGCTGGTCGTAGACCTCGGAGATGATCAGCTCCGACGTCGAGAGGTACGACATGAATGCTCCGAAGGCGAACGCCATCGCGACGGTGTATCCGATCGTGACCCGGTTGGTGACGACGGTCTTGGCCGCTCTCGCTAGAGCGGTCGGACCAGCCCCCATCCGATTCGCCGGATCCAGCGTCTCGGGAAGCCGCAACGACCACAGTGCAAGGACGACGCCGAAGCCGGCAACGACCACGAACAAGGCACGCCATGATGCGAACTCGAGAATGGCCGCGCCGATGCTCGGGGCGATGACGGGGACGAGCACAAACACGGCCATGATGAACGACATGGCCCTCGCCATACGCTCGCCCTCGTAGATGTCGCGGACGACCGACACGCTGACCACACGGGGTCCGGCCGCGCCGACGCCCCAGATGAACCGGCTTGCGATCACGAGACCGAGCGAGGGGGCGAACGCTGCTGCAAGGGCGCCGAAGACGTAGATCCCGAGGCCGAGGTAGAGCGTGGGCTTGCGGCCCCACCGATCTGCAAGGGGCCCGTACACCAGCTGCGCTGCAGCAAGACCGAGGAAGAACACCGTGATCGTCGCGCCAACCTGCGTCGAGTCTGCGGCCAGTCCGAAGTCGTCGCGCATGCGCCCGAATGCCGGAAGCATGATGTCGATCGAGATGGCGGTTGATGCCATGAGCATCGAGACCATGAAGGTGAACTCCACGCGTCGCAGCCCGGCGGGACGTGATCGTTGAGATGAAGAGACGGCCATGATTCCGCTGGCTCCGAAGGGGGTGCGGCCAGCTTACGGTTGGCCGCGACTCACCTTCACTGTCGGACCAACCAGTCCGCGAGCTTGCTGTGGCGTGGCGGGCACGCAACCTCGCGAATCGTGTAGGGTCGTTGTGGGCGCTGGGCAGCGCCCTAGGAAGGCATCGAGATGGTTCAAGGGCAGCTGGTACTTGGGAATCGCGCCAGTCGCGATCTCGTCGGAATCCGAAGAACAGCGGTTTCGCTCGCCGTCGCGCTGCTCGCCTTGAACATCCTCGATATCGCCACTACCACGCTCGTCGTCGAACGATTTGGCGCTGTAGAAGTCAACCCGCTCATGGCCCCACTCATTGGGACGCCGGCGGCATTGCTGCTCAAGCTCGGGATTCCGATGGGCATCGTTGTCCTCGCAGCGCGGGTAAGAACACGATTCGCCGTCAACGGGCTACGAGTGGCGGTGGCGCTCTATGTGTGCGTGGCGATCTCCCTGATCGGACAGTTCGCATTCGCGGTGGTCTGAACAACGCCGGGTGCTAGTCATGCTGTCCAAGGCGCGATGTGCCTCGGCGACACCGCGGTATCTGCCGATGTGCTCGGCATGGATCAGCCGGGGCACATCTTCGACAGCACCTGCCGCCAGTGCGATCTCCCTGCGCTGACATTCGATGAGAACGGCGACGCGCTTCGCGTGCGCCATGCCACCGTGTTCATCGCTGCCGAAACGCCTCCGGACGAGACGGAGGATGAGGAGGACCGGGCCGAGTAGGCGGCGGGCGGCGAAGGATCGGACGACTCACACGCTCACCCGCTCTCGAGACGCAGGTGCCGTGGTCATCCGCAGATATGCGACCAAGATCGGGATGAGGTAGGCCGCATAGGCGATCACCATGAGGAGCGATGGCCGCGGCGTCCAGCCGAACAGGCTGCCCAGGAACGCACCGATGGTGCTCTCTGCCGGGTCGAACAGTCCGAGATCCCACACGTGCTCGTTGATCATCGGCAACAGGCCGGCCTCCTGGAACTCGTGGACGCCCTTCGAGACGAGGCCGGCAGCAAAGAGGACGATCAGCACGCCGGTGAGGCGGAAGAACGCCCGGAGATCGATCGTGCTGCTCCCGTAGTAGAACCCCATTCCGATGGCGACCGCGACCAGCAGACCGAGGAGGCCGCCGACCAGTTGCCAGGCAGATGCGTCCGAACCGACGGTCGTCGAGATGATGAAGAGTGCCGACTCGATGCCCTCGCGCAGAACGGCCACGAAAGCGATCATCGCCAACGCCGTTGCCCCTCCGGCGGCCAACGCCGCATCGACCTGGCCGTGCAGTCGGGATCCCATGGAACGGGCTCGTTGACCCATCCAGAAGATCATCCACGTGAGCAACCCCGCCGCCAGGAAGGCGATTACTCCCTCGGTTGCCTCTTCGGCGAAACCCTCGAGCGCCCCGACCGTGTTCCACAGCACGATGCCGACAGCGACCGAGACCAACGCAGCAGCAACCGTCCCGCCCCAGACCCAGCGGGCGTCGGAGCGGCGGTCGATCCGTTGCAGGTAGACGAGGAGCAGCGCCACAATGATCGCCGCTTCGACCCCCTCACGAAGCATGACGAGAAACGCCGCCATTCGTGTTCCCTCTCCCGCGCCGCCAACCTTTCCACTATGACCATAGTGTTAATACGGCCGCTGGGAAGCAGACATCGACTGGCGGCGCGGACCGCACCGTCTGCCGAAGAATGCGACTGATCAGCCGCCCAGCCCCAAGTCGGACAGCAGGTGATTGCAGGCGCCGTCGGCGGCTTCGAAGTCGTCTCCGGACATGTCACCGAGGTCGATCAGTCCGCCATTTCCGTCGAGGTCGGGGTCCGGCATATCGACGCCGTTGTCGCGCATGCATGCGGCGTACTCCAGGAGCACGTCTTCGAAGTGCTCCGTCCCACCCGGGGCCGCGTTCATCACCACGCCCTCGAGGTGCTCCTCGCATGGAGCGATCTTCTCTTCGAAATCTCTCATCATGGCGTCGGGGTCTTCCTCGTCCGCCTCTCCGGTGATCATGATCTCTGGGAACTGGAGCATCCCGTCCGGACCCATCTTCGGATCGTCAACCTCGATCCCCTGGTCGCGCAGGCACTGAGTGAATGCGAGCATGCCGGTCTCCATGTCGACTACCGGATCGGTTTCGGCTGGTTCGGCCCCCTGCTCGGCGACGGTCGGCGCGGTCTCGAGACTGGCAACTTGTGGTGACTCGCCGTCACTCGAACAGGCACCGGCGACGAGCGCCAGGGTGAGCAGCAAGCTGAGCATGATTGTTGTACGCATGATCACGAACCGTACTGCCGGGTCCTGAGAATCGGCTGAGGAGCGAGTCTCGGGGTCTGGCTACAGCGAACGCTCGGCCGAAGTGCGACTCGCGGCGTCCTACGCTGGCGACATGCCCACCTCCACGAACCCGTCGCCTGCATCGCCAACCGTGGTGGTGTCGCGAAGCGTCCACCGCGGCCGCGAGGACGAGTTCCGGGCGTGGAACCAGCGCATCCGCACCGCCGCGGCGTCCTACGACGGATTCCTCGACTCAGAGATGCAGCCCCCGAATGAATCGCACCCGGGTGAGTGGGTCACGCTCTACTCGTACGCAACGGTCGGGCAGCTCGAGCGATGGCTTGGCTCGGAAGACCGTAGGCGCCTCATTGACGAGGCGGAACACCTCGTCGACGGTCCCGCACGCGAGCAGCGCGTCGCCGGGCTCAGGACCGCACCCGAACCGGTCACCGTGGTCTTTTCCCAGTGCATTGCACCGGCCAATCAGGACGAATTCGTCGAGCGGCACGACGACGTTGTTGAGCGGCTGACGGCGTTCCCGGGCTTCCTCGGCTCGGACCTACTCCACCCGGTAGAGGGTGTGCAGGACGATTACGTGATCGTCGCTTCGTTCGCGTCGCGCCCCGACCTCGACCGTTGGCTGGAGTCCGACGAGCGCCGAGACTGGCTCAGCCTCACCGAGCAACTCGTCGAGGGCGACCGCACCGTCAACGTGGTCGGGGGTTTCGGAGGCTGGTTCCCAGCGCAGCCGTCTCGTCCACAGGGGCCGAAGCTCTGGAAGCAGTCGATTGCGGTCTTCATCGCCCTGTTCCCGACCTCGCTGATCATCACACTGGTTCGCGGCGAGGTAGCTCCGAACATGAACGTGGTGCTGGCCGTGTTCGTGTCGAACGTTCTCGGGATCCTCGCCCTCACCTATGTGCTGATGCCGCGGGTGACGAAGTGGCTGGGGAAGTGGCTCATTCGCTAGCTCTGCGAGCGCTACTCGGAGTCGACGGCTCCTGATTCGAGGGGCTCGATCAACTCAGGGACATCGTTGGCGACCCGATTGACCAGCGTTGCGACGGCGTGCTCCGAAAGATCCGGGACCGGCAACCCCGCCACCAGATCGCCGATCGCATCTTTGTCTCGATTCTCAGGGTCGAGCCACGCGTCCCAGGCCGTCTGTGCCAGGATCACCGGCATGCGATCGTGGATCGGTGAGACAACGTCCGATGGCGTTCCGGTGACGATCGTGCAGGTCCGCACCCGGTCTCCCGAATCCGGGTCGGTCCACGACGACCACAATCCGGCGAGGGCCAGCGGGCTGCGATCGGTCGAGTAGAAATAGTGGGGCAGCTTGCCTTTCGCCTTCGGCTCCCATTCGTAGAAGCCGTCGGCCGGAACGATGCACCGGCGGGCCGCGAACGAGTCTCGGAACGCCGGCTTCACGCCGGCCGTCTCAACGCGGGCGTTGATGAGGCGAGCGCCGATCTTTCGGTCCTTCGCCCAAAACGGAACCAGGCCCCAGCCGAAGGTACCCAAGACACGCTCCCCGTCGTGCTCGGCCACGGCGTAGACCTTCTTCGTCGGGGCCACGTTCCATGAGCGCAGCATCTCTTCGGTCTGGATAACGTCGACGGAGAAGTACGAGCCGTAGTTCTCGGCTTCCTGAGTCTGAACGAATCGTCCGCACATGCGACGATCCTACGCGCCCGCGAACTCTTGCCAGGAAGTTTCGCAATCGCTTCAGTTCCGGTGCGGTATGCGCCGATGAAGTTCCCGATGGAATCCGTGATTCGCTTCGGCTCGGTCTCAAAGACCTTCGGCTCCGTTCGCGCGGTCGAGTCCCTCACCTTTGCCGCTCCTGCCGGGGCTGTGACGGTCTTGCTCGGCCCGAACGGAGCGGGGAAGACGACCACTGTTCGCCTCACCACGGGCGCACTCGTCGCCGATCGTGGCGACATCGAGGTGCTCGGCCTGCATCCCAAGATCAACGGGGACGAAGTGCGGCGCCGCGTTGGCATCGTCCCGCCGAAACCTGCGTTCTACGAACAGCTCACGGGTTGGGAGAATCTCACATTCGCCTCCCGGATCTTCGGTTCCACTGAACGGGCGGCATACGAAGCCGCCGAACGGTTCGCGATCGACGATGCGCTCGAGCAGGAGGTCGGCGGCTACTCGACCGGAATGCGGACCCGCCTTGCGCTCGCCCGAGCCGTGATCCATGACCCCGAGGTGCTACTGCTCGACGAACCCACCGCAGGGCTTGACCCCGAATCGTCGCGCAACGTGCTCGATCTGATTCGTGAACTCGCGGGACGCGGGCGCACGATCGTGCTCTGCACCCACCTGTTGCACGAAGCGGAGGGCATCGCCGACCAGGTGGTGCTGATGAACAACGGGCACGCTCAGGCGGCGGGGGCTCCGGCCAAGCTGGCCGGCGAGTACCTCTCGGATCCGATCGTCGTGCTGGACGCTGAGAACCGATCTGCACTCCAGTCGCTCGAGCGCCAGGACGGCGTGGTCTCCGTCTCCTGGAATGGCTCAGTGCAAGTGACGCTCGACGACCTCAATCGGCTCCCCGACCTCGTGACACAACTCGTCCACGAAGGCGCCCGCCTCACCCGCGTCGAACCGGTCGGAGCGACGCTCGAGGAGCTGTATTTCGAGATGCAGCGCACACACCGGAGAGTGGAATCGTGAGCTGGAGCCATGTGTGGGCGATCGCCAGCGTTGACCTGCGCCGCCTCTTCAAGAGCAAGGATTACTGGATTCCCCTGACGATCCTTGCCGGCTTGTTCTTCGTCGTCATCCCGTTCATCACCCTCAGTGTGGTGGGAGGCATCTCGAACACGCCCTTCGCCGAACAGGTCACGAGCATGGTCGGCAATCTGCCGGACAGCATCAGCCGGTCCGGCCCGGTCAACGACCCGGCAGCGCAGGCGGCCTACGTGATCGCCGTCTACATGCTGGCCCCGATCGCAATCATCGTCCCACTGACGATCTCTGTAGCGGTTGCATCGAACGCCATCGTGGGAGAGCGCGAGCGAGGGACCGGCGAGTTCCTCGCCCACAGCCCGCTCACCACCCGCGAGATCTACTACGGCAAGCTCATCGCAAGCCTGATCCCCGGCTACCTCGCCACCATCGTCGGCTTCTCGCTCTACGCCCTGGTCGTCAACGTGACCGTGGGACCAGAGATGGGTGGATGGTTCTTCCCCACGACCGGCTGGTTCTTCCTCATCCTGTGGGTCATTCCGCCGTTCATCGCGTTGGCGATATCGATCGTGTTGCGGATGTCGGCACGAATGCGATCGGCCGCTGCGGCTCAGCAGTCATCGAGCCTCGTGACCCTGCCCGTGATCATCCTCTCCTACGCCGTGGCTGCAAGGGTGATCTCGACGCCCGGGTCGTCTGCGATGGTGATCGGCGCAGTCGCGTGGGTCATCGCGATCCTGCTGGCGATTCGGGGAGCGGGAAAGCTCAAGCGAGAGCGTCTCCTCGGCGTCGCCGCAGAGACCTAGGCCGTCAACTCGCCGCCGACTCCATCGTCTTCCGACTCCTGCGACCGCCACCGCCCGTTGAGGGCTCCCACCGGAACCAGCGGATGGCGAGAACGAGCGCCACGACCCCCCACAGTGCGAGGTAGGCGAGGTCTGTCCACTCAATGGGCGGGCGCAGCTCCTCTGGTGTGAACGCGGCACGGAACGGCTCGACGAAGTGGCTCAGCGGGAAGAAGTTCGACACGGCCTCCAGCCACGCCGGAGGGTCCTCGCCGGGGATGATGAACACCCCGGACACGAACGCCAGAGGGAGCAGCGTCGCGTTGGCGATCGCGGTCGCGGCCTGCCCGGAGGGTGCGAGCGCCGCCACCAGGAGTCCGAGGGCGGCAAACGCGGCAACGCCGACGAAGAAGGTCACGACGAGAACCGCGAGAGTCTCGAGGTAGAACTGGAGCCCAAAGAACAGGACGCCGACGTCGAGCATGATCATGGTGCCGATCAGGGCGATCACGATCGACGCCAGGATCTTCCCGCCGAGGAAGATCCACGGCGGCAGCGGCGTCCCGCGCACCCGCTTCAGGATCCCCTCGTCGCGCTGATAGGCCGTGGTGATCGAGATGTTGGTGTACGTCGCCGACACGGCCGAGAAGACGGCAAGCGACGGCGCGTAGAACTGGGCGGTGGTGATCCCGAGGTACTCGATGTCCTCGTTCCCGAATACCGCCGAGAACACCACATAGATCAACAGCGGGAAGAAGATCGTGAAGAACGCCGAGATCGGCGTGCGCCAGAAGATCCGCCATTCGTAGACCGCCTGGTGCCAGAGCAGCGAGATCGCAGGAGGGCGCTTCACAACGCCTCTCCGTCCGTGAGTTCGAGGTAGATGTCCTCGAGCGTCGGCCGGGTCACGGTCAATCCCTGCAGGACGGTTCCCCGTTCGACGGCCCAGCCGGTGAGGGCGTGGAGCAAGACGGTGGGCTCGCTGGTGTGGTACTCGACCGTCACGCCGTCGATCGTTGCCGGTTCGACCGGGAGCGCATCGGGCGTGTGGTCGACCAGATCGAAGCGAACCTCGGTTCGAGCCGTCGCCCGCCCGCCGAGCGTATCCGGCGTTCCTTCCGCGACGATCAGTCCGTGGTCGATCACCGCCACGCGATCGGCAAGGTTCTGCGCCTCGTCCATGTAGTGCGTGGTCAGCAGGATCGTCTTCCCAAGGTCGGTCAGGTTGCGGATCACTTCCCAGGCCTGGCGCCGCGCCGACGGATCGAATCCCGTGGTCGGCTCGTCGAGGAAGATGAGGTCCGGATCGCCGACGATGCCGAGGGCGACCTCGAGGCGGCGCTTCTGACCGCCGGAAAGCGTCTTCACCCGAGCGTCGGCTTTTTCCTCGAGACCGACGATGCCGATGAGGTCGCCGGTGTCGAGCCGATTCGGGTAGACGCGACCGTAGGTGTCGATGGCCTCGCGGACGGACAACTCGCGCTCCACGGACGACTCCTGCAGCACGATCCCAACGCGTTCCTTGAAGTCGCGCTGGTTCTGCGAAGGGTCGAAGCCGAGCACGTCCACGTCGCCGCCGGTGCGGCCTCGGTAGCCCTCGAGGATCTCGACGATGGTCGTCTTGCCCGCGCCGTTCGGCCCGAGCAGTGCGAACACTTCTCCTTCCTCGATGGCGAAACCGACACCGCGCACGGCTTCCACGTCGCCGTAGCGCTTCGTGAGGTTTTCGACCGAAACGACCGCCATGGAGCCTTCCCTCGTGTCACTCAAAGCCTTGCAGATCGCCGGCTGCTGTGCGATGTCGGAATTGGCTGCGGAACCCGCCGCGAACGCGATATCGTCACGCGATCATGTTCAGACGAATCGCCGTACTCGCCATGCCGATCGTGCTGCTCGCTGCGGCGTGCAGCTCAAGTGACGACACCATGCCGACCGACTACCCGTGGCAACTCACCGAGCTCGCCGGCGTCGACGGGACGATGACGACGCCGATCACCATCCCCACCCTCGTGTTCGAAGACGACCAGGTGGCCGGCAACGCGTCGTGTAACCAGTATTTCGGACCGTACGTGATCGACGGATCGTCGATCACCGTGGGTCCAATGGGGTCGACGCAGATGTTCTGCGCCGACCCGCCGGGCGCGATGGAGCAGGAAGCGGCGTATCTCGCGGCCCTGGAGGCGGTCGACACATGGTCGATGGACGGCGAGACGTTGACGTTGTCGTCCGGCGATGAACCATTGCTCGTCTTTGCCGCGATCTCGCAGGATCTCGCTGGCACGTCCTGGGACCTGCTCGCCTACAACAACGGCACCGGCGGATTTCAGTCGACGGTGATCGATGTCTCCGTGACTGCGATGTTCGCCGAGGACGGCACGCTCACCGGTTCCGCCGGCTGCAACTCCTACAACGGCACGTGGGAGGCCGAGGACGGGTCTATCGAGATCGGACCAGTGGCTGCGACGCTGATGGCTTGCGCCGACATGGAGGTTCAGAACCAAGAGACACGGTATCTGGCGCTGTTGGGCGAAACCGGCACCTACCGCATCGATGCTGGCATGCTCGAGATGTTCGACGCCGAGGGCACCCGCATCCTCCAATACCTCCGCGCCGTCACGCCGTAAGCGTCGTCGACGAGCCCGCACATCGGACCTATTGACGTTCGCCTCGTGCACCGACACAATCACATGTGTGCTGCATGTTCTGGTGTGAGCCATGGCGATGATCCAGATCCGCAATGTTGCTCCGGAGTTGCACAAGCGCCTCAAGGACCGAGCCGCTGCGAGCGGGATGAACCTCTCCGACTACCTGATGCGCGAACTCGAGAACATGGCATCTGTTCCAACGAACGCTGAGGTGTTCGCTGCGATCGAGGCCGACAACGCTGCCGGTCGCCTTCCTCAGATCACTGCCGATGAGGTCGTTGCCGCGATCAGGGAGGACAGGGAGTCACATTGATCCTGGTTGTCGATGCATCGGCCATGATCAACGCACTCGCCGATCCGGATCGCCGCGGTGTCGAAGCTCGGTCACTTCTCGCGGGATCGGAACTCCTGGCCCCACACTTCATCGATCTCGAGGTGACCCAGGGCCTGCGACGGATTGGTCGTGCAAACCACATCGATATGACGTCGGCACTCGACCGATTTCGGCTCACATCAATCCATCGCTTCGAGCACCTCCCAATGCTGCCTCGCATCTGGGAGCTTCGGCACAGCCTCACCGCGTACGACGCTGCGTACATCGCTCTGGCAGAGGCAACGAGCGCTCCGCTTGTCACCTCCGACCGGAAGCTCGCGGACGCACCCGGCCATAGAGCCGAGGTCGTGCTCGTCTGATCAGTCGACCCACCGGTCCGGCCGCTCCTTGAGTCGGCCGAATCCGAGTTCGTCGCAGAACGCTTCGTAGCGTTGGCGAGGTACGCCCTTCCACTCGAGATCCGCGAGCGAATCAGGCAGGGGCACGTCGGTTCGCAGCTGGGCGAGATAGCGGTAGAGCAAGGCTTCGCCGATGTGGTCGCGAAGGGTCGCGGCCAGCTTCGAGGCACCGCGCACCTTGACGTCCCACAACGCCTCGTCGAGTGGAATCCCTTCGAGCGTGCCGTAGCGAGCAAGGATCGTGCCACTCGACTTCGCACCCCAGCCCGGCAGGCCGGGTAGGCCGTCGGCCGCATCGCCGACGAGCGCGAGCCAATCAGGGATCGAAGCCGGCTCGACGCCGAACTTCTCCATCACGGCGTCCCGATCGATGAACGCGCCCTTGCGCCGGTCGTATCCAACGATGCGTGGATCGTCGTAAACCTGGCACAGGTCCTTGTCCGGTGACATCACCACCACTTGCTCAACGTCGTCGACCCAGCGGCGAGCGCCTGTGGCGAGGCCGTCGTCTGCCTCGTAGTCGTACATCGACCACACGGTCACCCCGATCGCCCGCATCGCCCGTTCGGCAAGCGGGAACTGGTCCAGCAGCTCCTCGTCGATCCCTTCGCCAGTTTTGTAGTCGGCGAAGACCTCATTGCGGAACGACTCGACGACCGAGTCAAACGATGCGGCGATATGTGTGATCTCCGGTTCGGCAACGAGAGCAAGCGTCGAGGCAAGAATGCCGTAGGTTGCACCAACCTCGCGCCCGTCGGGTGCCTGACGAGACGGGACACCGAAGTGGGCACGGAACAGTTCATAGGTGCCGTCGATGAGGTAGAGCTTCATGCAATCGACCCTACTGCGCGAGATGGCGCGCGTCACGACGGAGGCGCGCCGGGACTGCACGGCGGCATGGCGGGTATCCTGCGCCTACGGGCCTGTAGCTCCAATTGGCAGAGCAGCGGACTTTTAATCCGAAGCGTGTGGGTTCGAGTCCCACCGGGCCCACGCGGACCCGCCACGGCGGGTCCATTCGCAGTTCCCTGAGCGAACTGCGCCACCATGATTTTGATGGCTATCCGATCTCGACCATTGGGAGCTACTGGTCTGCGCTACGGCGTAATGCGGACGAGCGCCGCGCCGTCTCGATCCCGCTTCACACCCACCGCTAGGCTCCGCTCGTGCTTTGGGCCCTTGCCTTCGAGACCAGCTTCGTGATCGGCGACTTCGAGATTGCCGAGACACTTGCACGTCTGATCGAGACCGCTGCCGTTGTCGCGATCTCCGTCGCGGTTCTGGCCGCCATCATCGGGGCCATCCGCGCCGGATTTCGGTCCGATTGGTCGGGCGCATTCGCGACGTTCAAGATGTATATGGGGCGCGGCTTGTTGGTTGGCCTCGATCTCCTGATCGCAGCCGACATCATCAAGACCGTCACGGTCGAGCCCACCTTCGAGAATGCCGCCGTACTTGGTCTCCTGGTCCTGATCCGAACCTTCCTGAGTTGGAGCATTGTCCTCGAACTCACCGGACGCTGGCCGTGGCAAGCAGGGTTGGCCGACTACGTCGATACGGACTGATCTCCGCTCATCGGTCGGCTGATCCGTACGATTCGCTCATGGATGCAAGTGAGCACACCCTGTTCGACCTGCTGCGTTCCCTCGATCTTCCGATCGGCGACTATGCCGTGTTCGGGAGCGGGCCGCTTATCGTTCGGGGGATCATCGAAGCAACGAACGACCTCGATGTCGTGAGCCGGGGCGACGCCTGGGAACGGGCGAGCGAATCCGGAGATCTCGTGACCCTGCCGCTGGATGGTGCCGTCATCGTGAGCTGCTTCGACGGAGCAATCACCATCGGCCAGAGTTGGGCGTACGGAGACGTCAACATCGACGAGTTGATCGACACCGCCGAGGTGATCGACGGGATTCCGTTCGTTGGCCTGGAGCACGTCGTCGCCTACAAGGAGATCGCCGACCGGCCGAAAGACCGAGAGCATCTGCGTCTGCTCACCGAGCATCACCGATCTGCGCAGGGCCGGCCTACCCTCCCGGATTGACCAAGGAGCATCCATGGCAAACCCAACTCTGCAGCGGCAGTTCGGCGAATACCCCGAGGTTTCTGCATCGGCAGACGCCGCTCTGCAGACGCCGCTTCCCCCGTCACCGGTGACCTCTGACGGCGAGTCGATGACGATCGGTGGAACGGCGGCGAAGACCGGCTTCCTACTGCTCCTCGTGCTGGGTGCGGGCGCCTGGGGATGGACGTTGGTGAGCCCGGAGACCGGCGACGCGGCGACACCGGGCTGGCTCTTCCTGCTGATGATCGGTGTCTTCGTCGTCGCCATCGTGACCGCTTTCAAGCCGCAGATCGCGATCGTCACTGGTCCGCTGTATGCGCTTTCGATGGGGGCGATGGTCGGAGCGATCAGCCACATCTACGACTTCGAGTACGACGGCATCGTCGTGCAGGCCATCCTGGCAACCGCCTGCGTCTTCATGGTGATGTTGGTCCTCTTCGTCACCAGGACAATCCGGGTGACCAACCGCATGCGTGGCATCGTTGTCGGCGCCACGGCAGGCATCGCTTTGTTCTACCTGGTTAGCATCGTGATGTCACTCTTCGGAACGACCATGCCGCTCGTGTGGGACTCCGGCCTCCTCGGCATCGGGTTCAGCGTCGTCGTGGTAGGCATCGCAGCGTTCAACCTCATGCTCGATTTCGACATGATCGAGCGCGGCGTCCAGGCGCGCGCGCCGAAGAACCTCGAGTGGTACGGCGCCTTCGGATTGATGGTCACCATCATCTGGATGTACATCGAGATGCTGCGCCTCCTCGGCAAGGCGCGGCGCTAGGGCCGCGCTTCTCCTGAGCGGGCGGACCCGGGAATCTGTGGCCTTGGCCATTCTGTGGGTTCAGGACGTTGAAGAGAACGCCGAGTAGGACGTCGCCAACGCTGAGTACGCGTTATCTGCTTTCATGGTGGTGATCCACACGGGCTCACATCGGGAGGCGGTACATCGTGGGAAGCTTCATCGCAACGGTCATCGGCGCACTCATCATGGGAGCCATCATTGGACCGCTCGCTCGGCTGTTCATCCCCGGGAAGCAGAACATCTCGCTCGGCTTGACGATCGCGGTCGGTGCGGTAGCCGCCTTCGTCGGTGGAGTGATCGCCGATGTGCTTGGTGTCGGAGAGACCTCCGGCATCGACTGGATCAAGCTCTTCATCCAACTCGCGCTCGCCGCGGGCGGAATCGTCATGTTCATCAGATGGCAATCGACGCGATAGCTCGCCCAACGGCGCGTGAGCGGTTTGAATGGGCGCATGGATACCAGATCGTTTATTCGCGCCCTGCCGAAAGCTGAGCTCCACCTGCACATCGAGGGGACGCTCGAACCCGAGATGATGTTCGATCTCGCAGCGCGCAACGGCATCGATCTGCCGTTCGCGAACGTCGACGAGGTGCGCGCGGCCTACGAGTTCTCGGACCTTCAATCGTTCCTCGACATCTACTACCAGGGCGCCGCGGTGCTCGTAACCGAGCAGGACTTCTACGACCTGATGTTGGCCTACCTCGAACGGGCGGCGGCAGACGGGGTTCGGCGGGCGGAGATCTTCTTCGACCCGCAGACCCACACCGAACGCGGCATCGGCTTCCCTGTGTTCATGGACGGGTTCACCCGCGCGATGGACGACGCACAGGATCGTTGGGGCATCTCGTCCGCATTGATCCTCTGCTTCCTCAGACACCTCTCCGGCGAGGCGGCGGTCGCGACGTGGAACGATGCGGTCCCATACGCCGACCGGATCATCGGCGTCGGCCTGGATTCCGGAGAGGTGGGGAATCCTCCCGAACGATTCGCCGAGGCCTACCAGCTCGCCAGAGACGCCGGCCTGCATACCGTCGCCCATGCAGGGGAAGAGGGCCCGCCCACCTACATCATCGGCGCGCTCGACACACTCGGTGCCGAGCGAATCGACCACGGCGTGCGCTGCACGGACGATCCGGAGCTCGTCGAGCGCCTCGCCGCGGAGCAGATCCCGCTCACGATGTGCCCACTCTCCAACGTGAAGCTCCGGGTCTTCGATCGGCTGGAGGATCACAACCTGAAGGACCTGCTGGACCTCGGTGTTCCCGTGACGATCAACTCGGACGACCCCGCCTACTTCGGCGGCTACGTGCTCGACAACTACGTCGCGATTGCCGAGGCGCTCGGCCTGAGCCGTGGCGATCTCATCGTCCTCGCACGCAACTCGATCGAGGCCTCGTTCCTCCCCGAGGAGCAACAGGCCGGTCTCGTGGCCGAGATCGACGCCATCGCGGGCGCTTGAGCGCTACTCGCGCTCGAAGACCGTGCCCATCGCGGCAGGCGCTTCGCTACCGAGCAGGTTCCGAAGTCGCGGGAACCGATCCCCGATCTGGCGGAACCAGCTGGAGTAGACGAACAGAAGCGCCAGGATCATTAGCGGGAACGGCGCAATCCGCAGCACTTGCGCAAGACCGGGGAACACATCCTGGAGCTGGAACGCCATCACCTGGAGGGCACCGAACAGGTAGGCGCCGAACGCCACGCGAAGCGGATGCCAGCCGCCGAAGATCACGATCGCCAGGGCGATCCAACCGAGGTTGAGCGTCAGCGTCTCTCTCCAACCCAGCTTGATGTCGAGCGAGTACGCCGCTCCGGCGATCCCGACCATGGCGCCACCGAGCACCGTGTACCAGAAGCGCACCGTGTTGACCTTGATGCCGCGGGCAAACGCCCCTTCCGGTCGCTCCCCGACTCCCTGCAGGTTGAGGCCGGGCCGGGTGCGATAGAACAGCCACCATGTCACCCCGATGGCAAGGAAACTCCCGTAGACCACGAGATCGTGATCGAACAGCACCTTGCCGACAAACGGAATCTCCGAAAGACCGGGAATCGGGAGCGGCGGAACGCGCGGACCGCGCTCTCCGACGAACGAGTCGCCGAGAAACGATGCCAGATCGGCGGCGAGGAGCGTCAGGACGAACCCGACGGCGATCTGATTCAGCTTCAATTGGATGCTCGTCGCCGCGATGATCGCCGCGATTGCTGCCCCGACCACGGCGGCGGCGGCAAACCCGGCGAATGCGTGGCCGAACCAGAAGGCCACGGCGAATCCGGTCATGGCAGACAAGCGCAAGCTGCCTTCGAGCGACAGGTTCACGACGCCGGACTTCTCCGTGATGGTCTCGCCCATGGTCATGATGACCAGCGGTGCGGCAGCGGCAATGATCGAGTTGAGAGTGTTTTCCATACCTACGCGTCCCCTCGGGCGGCGCGCTCTGCGGAGGCTCTGCGGGTCGACCAGGCCCCACCGATCATGACGAACATCACGATCAGCCCCTGGAGAACTCCACCGAAGGCCGAGTCGAGACCAAGCCGGAGATCGAGTTGGGTACTCCCGACCGAAATGGCGACGAAGAACAGGGCAATCGGCGCGATCCACACGGCGCTGAACGAGGCGAGCAGCACGACGAGAATTCCGAGGAACCCGTAGCCGCCGGACACCGACGGCACCAGCTTGTGGTGGAACGCCGCCACCTGCACGGTCCCGGCAATCCCTGCGAGCGCACCACCGATGGCAAATGCGCCGAGCAGGTATCGGTTCGTCGGGATTCCAATGAGCGCGGCGCTCTTGGGATTTCTGCCGACCGCCTTGAGGCGCAGCCCGAATCGGGTACCTCGCAACAGGATCCACACGGCGACCACGCTGACGAGCCCGAGGATCACGGGGACGATCGGCCAACCGGTTCCGAATGCTTCGAACGCCGGCATCCACGCCTCTTCGCGGAAGATGTCGGTTCCGCTGGTCGATGCCACGCCGGTGCGCTGCCACGGGCCGAGTACCAGATAGATCACAAGTCCGGCGGCCACGAAGTCGAGGCCAAGTCCGCCGAAGATCTCGTGGACACCGCCGTAGGCCTTCAAGGCGCCGGCGAGCAACGCCCACAGCAGCCCTCCTACGGCGCCGGCAACGATTGCGGTGAGGATCACAACCCATCCAGGCCCAGAAAGTGACCGAGCCACCCACGTTGCCGCTACCGCGCCGATCACGATCTGCCCTTCCACACCGATGTTCCACAGGCCGGCGGCAAATGTGACGACGAGCCCGGCCGAAGCGAGAAGCAGAGGCGACCACGCGAGCAGAGTCACGGAGATCTTCGAGGCAGACCCGAACGAGCCTTCCACAAGCAGCCACAGGGCTTCGAACGGAGGCGCGCCGACGAAGAGGAGCAGCAGTATGCCGGCGCCGAGGGCGGCGGCCAGAGCGATGAGCGTGGGGGCAGCGGATCGCATCGCTCTACACGCGTTCCTTCCCGCCGATGAGATACCCCAACTCCTCACCGTCGGTCGCGGCGGTGTCGCGAATGGCGAAGACGGAACCGCCGAAAAAGACGACGATCCGATCGCTGTAGTTCAGTAGTTCATCGAGGTCGGCCGAGGCAAACAGGATCGTCGTACCGCCGGAGCGACGACCGAGAAGGCGCTCCCAGACGAACGCGGCCGACTCGACGTCAAGGCCCCGCGTCGGGTGTTCCAGCAGAAGCAGGCGTACGTCGTCGGGGATCATCGCGAGGAGCAGGCGCTGCTGGTTTCCGCCTGACAACGCCTCGGCTGGCGACGACGGCCTCCCCTTGATCGAATACGCGTCGATCTCCTGCTCCGCCGCCGCATCTGCAGCCTTCCAGTCAACAAAGAAGCTGCGGTCGTCGGATGTGAGAGCGAGGTGCTCCGAGATCGAAACGCCCTCGACCAGTCCCTCCTCAAGACGTCCCGCAGGCAGATAGTGCACACCCGATGAGAGATGACCGCGGTACGAGGTCCGCGTGAGGTCGACGCCATCAACAGAGATACTCCCGGATGTGGGGGTCAGCAGGCCGGCGCAGGCTCGCAGCAGCGTCCGCTGGCCGCTGCCCTCCAACCCGGCGAGGCCAACAACTTCGCCCGCGGCCGTCTCCAGGTCGAGCGAGTCGAGATGCGTCGTTCCGTCCTGCACGCTGACGCCCTCGAGCCGCAGTACGGGATCGCCCAAGGTCGCGGGCTCCCTTCCTTTGGCAACGAACACTTTGCCGAACATCTCGGTGACGAGCACCTCAGGCGCGACCGGCATCGCGGCCTCGAACGCGACCTTGCCGCGCCGAATCACCGTCACTGAATCGCAGAGCTCCTCCACCTCTTCGAGCTTGTGCGATACGAACAGCACGATCAGCCCGTTCTCTGCAAGGCCCTTGAGGGTGGCGAAGAGCGCGATGCGCTGCGTCGCAGAAATGCCAGTCGTGGGCTCGTCAAAGATCAACACCTTCGCTCCGAGCCAGATGAGCCGGGTGATCTCGAGTTGCTGCCGTTCGCCGACCGTGAGATCGCGGGCCAACACTTCGGGGTCGAAGCTGAAGCCGAGCTCCGTGCTCACCCGCTCGAGTTCGTCGCGGGCCGTCGATCGATCGAGCCGGATGGAGCCCGGGCTGGCGAGCACGAAGTTGTCGAGCACCGTGAACGGCAGGAACACCAGCGGATCCTGGTGGAGCATGCCGATCCCGGCCGAGATGGCGTCCGCGGGTGATCGAAGGATGAGAGCGTCACCGTCGAGGACGACTTCTCCGGAGTCGGCCTCGTAGAAGCCAGAGAGGATCTTCATCAACGTCGACTTGCCGGCGCCGTTCTCTCCGAGGATGCCGTGCAAGGAACCCTCGTCCACGGTGAACGTGACCCCATCGTTCGCTCGCACGGGACCGAAGTGCTTGTAGATATCCCGGATCTCGAGCGCCATTGCGTGCAGGCTACTCGACCTCTGGAGACGGAACAGGCCGATGGGGAGGCCCATACGGCCTCCCCATCGTGTCACTCAGCCTCAACAGTTCAGGCGGAGCTTGCGCCCTCCATGCCTTCGAGCAGTTGCTTCATATACCAGATCTGCGGGTCGGTACCCACCTCGCCGTCTTCGAGGAACACCGAGCCGTCCTGGTAGTTGAGCGGACCTACGAACAGGTTGATCGAGCCGTCTCCGAGGCCCGTGATGAACTCGTCGACCACTGCCGCGGCATCGCTCGACAGGCCGTCACCGTTGATCCAGCCGATCATGGACGAGTCGCGATTGTTGATGTCGGCCCAGTCGGGCGGGATCCACTCGAATGTCGCAGCGAACGAATCAGAGAGGACCGACTCGGTCACTCCAAGGTAGGAGGGGCCCCAGTTGAAGTAGGGCACTCCGAGGCAGACCTCGGGAGCTTCCGAGCACGACCCTACGAAGTCGTAGGGCACCGCCCAGACGCTCTCGCCGGCCGCTGCGCGCTGCCCGGCCACGACGAGCGCCTCGGTGGTGTCGATACCGGATACCACCACATCGGCTCCGCCGTCGAAGAAGGCATTCGTGACCTCGGTCGGATCGAGCGTGACACCGGGTATGTTGAACCAGAAGCCGATCCAACTCACTTCGACAGTGAGGTCCGCAATGTCCTTGCCCGACGCCTCCCAGCAGTACTGCGCACCCAGGTACAGCGCACTCGCGAGACGCCGCGTCTCGTCGTTGATGAGCGGACCCAGGTAGGCGATCTTGCCGGTCTCGGACGTGAGCGCCGCAGCACAGCCGGCCATCATCTTGCCGTAGGTCATCTTGCCCATGATGTTGCCGAGATTCGGCAGGTCGGCGCGGTAGGCCTCGCCTTCCTCCCAGGCGCTGTCTCCGGTGGACCAGATCATCGGCACGTCCGGGTGTGTGACAGCGGCGGCTTCGATTCCGTCTCGCATGTCGTCCGACGTGGCGAAGATGAAGCTGGCGCCCTGTTCGATCATGTCGTCGACCACCTGCTCGACTGAGGTCTCCGGGCGGGCCGACGGGTTGACGCTGTCGAGCGAGATCATCGTCGCGCCGGTCTTTTCTTCGACGTACTTGCCGGCTTCGAAGTGTGCCTGCGACCATCCACGGTCGTTCTCGGGACCGACCAGGATCATCCCGAACGTGACACCGTCACCGGACATGGACGCAGCCGTCGTCGTCGTTTCAGCCGCTGCGGCGGCGGCGGTTGTGGTGGTGTCGTCACTCGAACTGCTACAGGCAGCGGCGACCATCGCCAGCGCTGCCATGAGACCGAGTAGACCGAACCATCGTCTCTGTTGCTTCATTGGCCCTCCCTGAGAAAACGCCCCGCCCAGACCGGGCAACGGACCCGACAGACCCACTCTAGGCGCTTGTCCTGGAGGCGCCGGGAACGACGACTTGCGCTCGTGCGCGGGGCGCCCGAGACTCTGGACATGGAACGATTCAGCCACCGCCGTAGCCAGTTCGCCGCTTCGCTTGGAAACGGTGTTGCCGTGATTCCTGCCTCGCACGAGGTCCAGCGCAACGACGACGTCGACCACGAGTTCCGGCAGTCGTCGGACTTCTTCTTCCTCACCGGATTCGATGAACCCGAGTCGATCGCGCTGTTCGATCCGAACCACGACGAACCGTTCGTCCTGTTTGTGCGGCCTCGAGACCCGGAGATGGAGGCCTGGAACGGCCGTCGTGCCGGCGTAGATGGCGCCATCGTTCGATTCGGCGCCGACGCCGCCTATCCGCTCGCAGACTTCGACAAGATCCTGAGAGCGCGTCTGCTCGAGCGAGGTTCGCTCTGGTACGCGATCGGTTCACCGATCGACTCGCGAGTGTTCGGCACCCTGCGCCAGGCCCGCGGGCTGCGCACGCGGACCGGCGTCACGGTTCCTTCCACGATTGCCGACCCGAACCCGGTCCTCGCTGAGCTGCGCCTCATCAAGTCGCCGGACGAGATCGCTGCGCTGCGCGAGGCCTGCTCGGTGTCGGCCGAAGGGCACGCCGAGGCGATCCGGATTGCTGCACCGGGACGCACAGAGCACGAAGTGCAGGCGGCCATGGAGTACATGTTCCGTGCCTCAGGTGCGGTGCGCGAGGGCTACCCGTCGATCGTCGCATCCGGCGACAACGCCTGCATCCTGCACTACACCGAGAACGACCGCCGGATGGAGGATGGTGATCTGCTCCTCATCGACGCCGCTGCCGAAATCGGCTATCTGTCTTCGGATATCACGCGGACCTTCCCGGTCAACGGACGCTTCACGGAGCCGCAACGCGCCGTCTACGACCTGGTCCTCGCCGCTCAGGAAGCGGTGATTGACGCGTGCCGTCCGGGCCTTGCCTACACCGATATGCACGACATCGCCGTGCGCTCACTCACCGAGGGCATGGTCGATCTCGGGCTGATTCCCGGCCCGGTCGAAGACGCCATCGCCTACGGGTGGTATCGAGAGTTCTACTTCCACGGCACCGGCCATTGGCTCGGATTGGACGTTCACGACGCCGGGGCCTACCGCGTCGACGGTGAGGGAAGACCGCTCGCGCCTGGGATGGCGTTCACGATCGAACCGGGCATCTACGTGGCACCTGACAAGGAGACGATCACGCTCGCGAGGGTCCCGTTCGACGTCGATGCCGACCGGGATCTCGCCTACGCAGAAGGTGCAGCAGAAGCCAAGCGCATCATCGACGAGCGCCGCGCCGCCGCTGAGACGTTCACTCACACGGTTCCCCCACAATTCTTGGGAATCGGAGTCCGTATCGAAGACGACCTCGTGGTGACCGAGACCGGGTGCGAAAACCTGAGCCGGGGCGTGCCCGTGGACCCCGATGCGATCGAGGCACTCTGGAGCGAAGCGCCAACCATTCCGATGGTCGGAACAGTCGGCTCCTAGGAGTCCTTGAGCGACTGGCGGAACGACTCGAGGGATCGCACGACGTTGGCGGCGTCGTCGCCAATGCGGGGCAGCTTCGCCGAGTTGCGCTCGTAGCGGCTCGCCTGCACCTCGTCGCCCTCGTCGCCCTCGTCGCCCTCGTCGACCTCGTCAGCAGACGCAGCGGGTGGGGACGCCGCCGGCTCCTCCGGCTTGGGTGCATCCTCGTTGGCCGGCTGCTCATCGGCTGGTTGCTCGTCCGGCCAAACGATCTGCCGCGGCCCGTCGGTTGCAGCGGGCTGTTCCGATTCGACGACCGGTTCCGGCTGACGGGATGCAGCTGCGACGGCCAACCGCTCGGCATCCGCACGCTCATCGGCCAACCTGGCGCGTTCCTGATCGATGCGTTCGGCCTGAGCGTCAACCTCTGCCCGATGGCGCTCAGCTTCGGCCATCACGGCCTCCGCGGACTGTCTGGCTTCCGCCATTGCCTGCTCGGCGGCAGCCGATGCCTCCGCAGCGATCTGCTCGGCCCGCTCGTTCGCCTCGCGAAGTGCCGCTTCGGCTTCGTCGCTGGCGCTCGCGGCCGTGTCGAGGGAATAGCCGGCGGCGTCGACCATGGCCGCGCGGTCCGCGATCTCGGTCTCTCGCCGCTCGATCTCAGCCAGACGGGCCCGGAGTTCATCCTCGGAGACGTCCTGCTCGGCTGCACGCCGATTGAGCTCATCTCTGCGCCCTGAGACCTCGGCACGGGTCTGTTCGACACCTTGGATCGTGTCGTGGTGTTCGGTCCGCGTTTGCTCGAGCTTCGCTACCTCTGCCTGAAGCTGCTCGATCTCCGCGCGGGCTGCCGTCGCTTCTCCCTCAGCCGACGCCCGAATACCGACCGCCTCCCGCTGAGCCTGTTCAACGATGGCAAAGGCTCGATGCTCCGCGTCCGAGAGATCCGACGCCTGGCCGCGAGCTGCGATCAGCACCCCGTCGGCCTCGTCACGCAGCTTGTTCGCCTCGACTCGAATCCGCTCAGCCTGAGCCTCTGCGTTCTCAACGATCTGGGAAGCTCCGCGAGCGTCCTTCTCGGCGTCTTCGAGCATGCGGGTAATCTCGCGCTCGCGCTCGTCGGCCTGCTCGGTTCGCACCGTTGCTGCCGTCAGGATCAGCTCGGCACGAGATTCTGCTTCGACGATCTTGCCGTCGGCGGTGGCGTCTGCCTGTGCCAGGACCGCAGCAGCGCTCTCCTCGGCGTTCTGCACGGTCTGCATCTGTTCTTCGTACTCGTGGCGTACCTGAGCGGCCTTCTCACGCATCTTCGCTACGTCTTCGCGAGCGGTTGCGGTCACCTCCTCAACCGATGCGCGGGCCTCCACGAGCAGATCCTCGGCCTCGGCTCGCAAGCGAGCGGACTGCTGATCGGCCGCGACGGTTGCCGTCTGTGCATCGGTCTGGATGGACTTGGCGATGTCCTCGGCACTGGCCTGGATTCCTGCTGCATGCTCGTCGGCTTCGTGACGAATTCGATCACTCTCTACGGTCGCCTCATGCAGTCGACGCTCAACTTCCTGGCGGGCGCCCATCCTGATCCGGTCGGCCTCGGTCTCGGCATCCGAGCGAACCCGCTCCGACTCTTCGTAGGCCGCAATCACGGCTTCTTCGGCCTGGCGCGCGATCTCGTCGATCGACGAGACACGCTCATCGACGCGCGCTTCCGCAGCGGAGATGATGGCGTGTTGTTCGCTCGCCGCCTCCCACGACATCTCGGCGTCGGCAAGCAACTGGAGCGCACGTTCCTGGTCGACCTCTGCCTCGGCGTAGCGTGCTTCGATGCGGCGATACGCTCCATCGAAGAGTTCCGCGGCCTCTTCGTCGGCCCGAACGACCACTGCGCCGGCGTACTCGTCTGCCTCAGTTCGGATCGCTGCTGCTTCGTTCTGAAGGGTTTCGAGTGCGGTCTTTGCGTCCCGTCGCGCTCGATCCGCATCTTCCTTGACTACGACCGCCTCGTCTCGGGCGGCTGAACGCACCGACTCGGCTTCGTCGTGCAGGCGCCGTGCGTCGGCGACGATCTCCTCGG
>CAZONX010000007.1:12257-49425 GCA_964581295.1 uncultured Acidimicrobiaceae bacterium | reverse complement strand
GAGAGCTCGGTGGGATCCCCCCTCTTGCCGATGCTTGGCTTGCGGGCGCGCCATCCTTGGTCTGCGAATCTGTCACAGGCCACGGATACGGTCGCCACATGGAGATTCACCAAGTTATCGGACTCGTTGCAGCTCAGATCGTCATCGCTCCGGCAGCGTACGCTGCGTCAGCCATCATCGAGTCCCTTCTTCACGTGATCGCACGACGACGGCTCGCCACTTCCGTAGTCGTTGACAGCGATTGGATCGATCCGAGGGTGGGCTTCTTCATCGTGTGGGTGACCTTCAATGCGATCTTCATGATGTTCGCAGGAGTGGTGTGAGCGACGTTGCTGCTTGATGAGTTTCCCCGTCACGCGTCTCGGGGTCTCCGGGGAGGCGGAGGGGACCACCCCACACGGCGCCGATCGCCCGGGTCGAAGTGTGCCGGTTCAGCTCAGAGGACCGAAGGCCCTGACTTCGATCGGGGCGGCGCCGGTGAAGATCACCACATTGACACCCTGATACTCGACGTGGATGCGCTCCAGTCTGATGTCGTCTTCGGTTGGGTCCTCGACCTCAATACCAGCTTGGGCCGCGACCGCAACAATCGCGTCGTAGGAACTCGCAAGTGCGCCCGGATCGAAGTATCGAGCAACCGCGTTGGCTTCGTCGCCAAACGGGCCGACACCGAACGTGTAGTCCGTCGCCGATACCAACTGGAATGATTCCGGGAGCGGGTAGGCATCGAGCACGCGGTTGAGATCGTCATGGCTGGGCTGGGAACTGCACGACACTACGAGGAGGGCGAGCACGCTGGCCACCAGGACACGGGCGACGGCGCCCGTTGATGTTCGCAAGGACATCAACAGACCCTCGGCCGTCTGGCCGAATACCTGAAGCCAGCTCGTCTCGCGCGGCGCGAGCGTTGCACGCAATGCTCTCAAACTGTGCGACCGGATCGTCGATGCCATCCGTGAGGTCGATCCTCGCCACAAGATCCTCCTCGAAGGCGACACGCCGTTCAATGGCTTCGGCGCCGAGACCCGCGGGCGCTCCCGCAATCAGGGCTGCAGGGTCAACCGCAGCCGTCTACGCCTGGGCGGTGACGAAGTCGATCAGTTGCTCGACCGCGTTGACGAGCGGGGTCTCGACGTCGCGGTACGACTCGACGGAATCCAGCACCTGCGACCAGAAGCGTCCCGGATCGACGTCGCGCCCCAGCCGACTGATGATCCCTTCCTTCCACGGTTGACCGTACGGCACGTCGGGCCAGGCTGCCGCCCCGATCGCCTCGGGCTTGATCGCCTGCCAAATGTCAACGTAGGGATGGCCGCACACGAGCACGTCTTCGCCGGCGATCGCCGCGGCGATGCGCGACTCCTTCGAGCCATCGACGAGGTGGTCGAGCAGCACTCCAAGGCGCCGCTGCGGTCCCGGACGGAAGGCCGAAACGGCCGAAGGCAAGTCGTCGGCACCGTGCATCGGCTCGATGACCACAGCTGCGTCGCGGAGGTCGTTGCCCCAGATCTTCTCAATCAGTTCGGCGTCGTGTTGCCCCTCGACCCAGATCCGGCTCGCCCGAGCAACACGCGCTCGAGTGTGTCCGGCGTCGATCGAACCCGACGCCGTGAACTCTGGGCCCTTCTGCCGTCGCGGCACCGGTGAGCGCAGTGCCACGCGTCTGCCATTGTGCATGAACGCTCCGTCGTGAGCGGCGAAGGTCTCCGCGTGGCCCGAACCATCGGAGAGGACCACTCGTCCCCCCTGGACGAACTCAACCACTGTGCCGCTGAAAGACGATCCGGTGTGCTTGAGCACAATGCCCTCGGTGACGTCGAGAACCGGGTACTCGCGCCTGCGGAACGTCTCGAGGACGTCCGAGTTGTCCCAGCGGTCGCGATTCTTCATGGTCGATGAGCGTAGCCCTGCGAACCGTTCCCGCCGCGTCTCTGCGGAATGGAGCTCAGGATCCGTGGTTGGTGGGTCTCGCCTTGCGGGCTCCGATCCATGCCTGGCTGCGAGGAGACCACGGTCCGAAAGTGTCCGGGATCGCTTTCGCCAGAGAAATCATCGAGGGATGCCGCCCGCAAAGTGACCGGGCTGTGGGAACGAGGTCTCCTCCGATGCTCCGTCCTGTCCGCACTGCAGCCTGCCCGGCCGGGCCGGATTCCCGAGGCGACGCGTGAACGCCCGGCACCGGCGCGACCTGGAACCAACATCCACGCGATCGCCTCGTTCGCTTCCGGAATCGCGGCGATGCTCCTCCTCATGTATCTCGGCGTCGCCGCGCTCATCTTCGGCCTGATCGCATTGCGACAATCCAACCGCCGACGCGAAACCGGCGAACCAGAACAACGCGGCCCGTGGATGGCGATCTCCTCATCGTCCCCGATCCGAGTCGGACCTCCCCTGCCGGAGAGCAGCAATGGCACGATCGGAATCATCAGTTCTCCCTCTGTCTGTCACCCCCTGCGCTACGCCAACGGAGCCGCAGCAAATGGCGTGGAGAACCGCAGGCACCACACGAGAACCGATTGATGTATCTCGGGATCGAATTCGGCGGGGAGTTCATAGTTCTGCCCACCGACGTTGCCCTTGATCCTTCCGAGGTCGATGTAGTCGCCTGGCGTCCCTCCGGCATAGTCCTCGGATGGCAGCACCCAGACGTAGAGATCGGGACCGTTCTGGATATCAGTGTCGTCTTCGAACCGGAGCACGAACTGCCCGTCCTGTTCGTAGACGGTGGCCGTGCCTTCCGCCGAGTGGTCGATTCCGTAGAACGCCCCGGTGGCAATCGCGGCCGGTCCCGATGGTGCGTCCGTGGTCGTCGTCGTGATCGATGAAGAGGTCGTCGAGGTAGGGCCCTCCCCCGATCCGTCGGCAGGAGTGGTGGTCGTGGACGGCGGGGCCGTCGCAGTAGCTGTCGTCGACGACGTGAATGCGTCCGACAGCGATTCATCTACTGCGTCATCGACGAATAGTTTGTCTGGTCGGAAAGCAAGGAATGCGATGACCACAACGGCCAGGCCGACGCCGATGATCGGCCAGCGATAGCGCTTCAGGAACTCCACGATTTGTTCTCCCTCTCGTTGTCGGGATAGTCAACGGCATTCGACCGGCGCTGTGTTCCGCATCAACTGTGTGTTCCTTGTTTGTTCACAACGTCTCGGGAGGTCGCTGCATGGGTGCGGTAGCCTTCCGCACCCATGAACGAATTCATTCTCACGCTCAAATGCGCCGACGCCCGCGGCATCGTCGCCAGTTTCGCGACCGGCCTGCTCGAATTGGACGCCAATATCATCGCGAACAAGCAGTTCACCGATCACGCGACGAACACGTTTGTGATGCGCACCGTTTTCGAGGACGACCTCGAGGACCCAGCCGAGATTGCGGCGCATCTCGAGGAACGGGCGCGGTCGTTCGACGCCGACGTGCGCGTCCGGCGGGTTGACGACCAGCCGCGTGTGATGATCCTGGTCTCCAAGTACGACCACTGTCTCGTCGATCTGCTCAACCGGCATCACGCAGGCGAGTTGGCAGCGGAGATTCCGGTGGTGGTCTCGAACCACGAAGACCTGCGGAATGTCGTCGAGCGCGAAGGCATCGAGTTCCGGTATCTCCCGATCACTCCCGAGACCAAGCCCGAGGCCGATGCGGCGCTACTTGCCATGATTGAAGACGATCAGATCGATCTCGTGGTTCTCGCCCGCTACATGCAGATCCTCAGCGCTGAGGTGTGCGAAGTGCTCGAAGGCCGGGCGATCAATATTCACCACTCGTTCCTCCCCGGATTCAAGGGGGCGCGCCCCTACCACCAGGCGTGGGACCGCGGAGTGAAACTGATCGGCGCAACGGCGCATTATGTGACGGCGGATCTCGATGAGGGGCCAATCATCACGCAGGATGTGACCCCGGTGAACCACAGTGATACGCCTGCGACGATGGTGATCGCAGGGCGGGATATCGAACGGTTGGTGCTGTCGAAGGCCGTTCGGGCACACGTGGAAGAGCGTGTGTTCCTCATCGGTCACCGAACCGTCGTCTTCTCCTAGCTGCCTAGGCGTCGCTGGGGGGACTGGTCCCTGCGGCTGCCGCTGCGGTTGCGACGTCGGCAAGGTCCTGTGCGAATGCTTTGCGCGTGGCATTCTCGAACAGCTTCCCGACCGTGGCGGACATCACCTTGGCCATCGTGCTGACGGGCTTGCCCGAGAACGACATCGTGAGCAGGCTCCCGCCGGCTTCGTCCGCTGCCACGGTTTGGATCGTCCGATACTCTGCGCCGTGCGAACTTGCTTCGACCACATAGCGGTGCCCTGGGTCGATCTCCGTCACCCACATGTCCTCGGTAGCGGTCTTTCCAAACATGATCCGAGTCTCACGCCACTTGGTTCCGACCTGGAATCCCGCACCTTCATCCAGACGCTCAACATTCTCGATCCCCGAGATTGCCCCTGCAAAACCCTCGAGGTTCGTCATCACCGCCCACACGGCCTCGGGCGCCGCGTCGACGTGCCTGCTTGCCGTCACTTCCATCGAATCCTCCCCAGTCATGCCTGCGAGCCTATTCGACACACCAGCCCTGCGACCGAGGTTTCTTCAAGCACTACTGACGATCGAACTGCCGAGAAGAGAGCGACGGCGGCGGCCTTTCTACCAGCGGGCGCGCGCCTCTTCAGCAAACCCGAGAATCTCGTCGACGACGAATGAGCTGCCGTCTCCACCCGGGATGGTCCCCGACCAATGACCGAAGACCTGATGGACCTCGTTTCTCAACACGCCCAGGTTGGTGTTGGCGTGGCGATCGTGGATCGGCGCGAGGGTGAGATCGAGCGATCGATCTGCCGACCGTACCTGCCACGGCTGCATCGGGTCATTCCAGTCGTAGACCCATTCGAGGTCTTCTCCGATCTTGTGGAGATGCCCATCGATGAAGACGCCGTTTTCGGTGAACCCGGTTCCGTCGGTCCACTTGCCGCCGATCTGGATACCGATGCCTTCCCCGGTTGCGGCATACCCCGCTCCCCCGCCCCAGTTCCACTGTGTCTCATATGGCCAGCGGCCGCGACCCACATCAAGGATCCCCCAGGCCTCCCCGGCGGAGCCGCCGAACTCGACAACCTGATCGTCGCGGGTGAGTACGCCGGTGGCTGGGCGGGCTTGGTGCTTTGACGTGAACTGGAAACGCGTCGCAGACCACGGGATCACCACGTTCAGCGACTCGAGATCGGCCGGCTGGTCGATGGACGCTGAGAAGTGCGACCAGCTGCCGTGCTGCTCCTTCCAATAGGCCACGATCTCGGTCGCGTGGTCGGTGTAGGTGATCACGGCCCCAATGCCCGCGCCTCGATACTCGAGTCGGCCAGTTGCCGGACGGTCGGGCAAGTCGAGGCCGCGAGCCAGCGGGATCATGGCGGAGTGGCCCCCGGTGCGGTGCGTGTGTGGCTCAATCCAGTCCACGGTGACGAGGCCCAGGTAGTCGATATCCGCGAACGTGACCGCGACCACGAGCTCCTCCGATTGGATTGCCCAGTAGTCCCACCGCTTGTTGCGTCCCCAGCTGCCGGCAAGATTCGCTCGATGCAGCAGCGAGCGCGACCAGCCTCGAGCGTTGGGGTTGAGCCGTGTACCTTCGGTGCCACACAGGTCTACGGCAGTGGTGATCTCGGGTTCTCGGGTCGTCATCGTCAGAGTCTGCCACACCGACTCGCTGCGCAAGCTGCCGGCCTACGCGTTGCGCGAATCGACTTCCTCGCGAGCGGTCTCGACCACGGATCGCGGGTCGAGTCCCATTGCCGTGAGCGTCCGAGCCGTGGCGCTGTGCTGGCTCCGTGCTGCGACCATGAGTACGTAGGCGCCGCAGAGTTGGGATTTGTCGCGCTTGGCGATCTGGACGACTTCAAGGAAGACCTCCCGAGCGGAAGGGGCGGTTCGCATGACCGGCCGCGGTTGGGTCGGCGCCTCCGGCAAGCGGCGATCGATGTCCGAGTCGTCAGCGTCGCTGCCAATCGACCGAAGCGCCTCGGTGTGCTGGGCTACCACCGCGACGGGAAAACCGTCTGGGTCGGCCCCCAAGCGTTCAAAGACGCGACGCGCGGAGCCTTCCTCGAAGCCGAGGCACGCTATCACCAGGTGTTCGGCCCCAGGTTCATCTTCTCCGGCTGCCAGGGCTTCCGACTCGGCGGTCACAAACATCGCCCGCATGAAGCGGATGTCGTACCTCCGGCTGCGACGCGTCATGCCGTCGCCTCCCGGTGCAAGCTCCTGTCGACTCGATGGGCGTATCGCTTATGCGCCGCTTGACGAGTCACGCCGAGTGCCCCGGCGATCTGGGACCATGTCCATCCCTGGTCGATCGCTGACTGAACCGATGCAAGCTCAAGGCGGTCGGCAAGCCGACGCAGTGAGAGCACCGCTGCAAGAGCCTCTGCGGGATCGTCCGGACTTGGCGGTGTGTACAGGTCGGCCATGCCGTCAACCCTAGTTGACAGTCGACTGAGCGTCAACGTAGGTTGACGGGTGTGGCTGAGCGATGCGGGGCAGAGGCCGCGTCGATCTCGGTCAACGGGAGCCGAACTTCGAAGCGTGCACCGCCCTCGTCGGCGTCGGCCACGCGGGCCGAGCCTCCGTGGGCTTTCGCGACCGCGTCGACGAGGGCGAGGCCCAACCCGGCGCCGCCTCCGTCGCGTGTGCGAGCGTCTTCGAGTCTCACAAACCGCTCGAAGACCCGGTCCCAGTCCTCCGCCCGTATCCCAGGACCGTCGTCGACGACGACGAGCTCAGCTTTCGAGTCGGATTGCTTCAGCACGATTGTGACGCGGCCCTCGGCGTGTCGAACGGCGTTGCTGATCAGATTCCGAACCAAGAGCGTGAGTTGGCGCTCATCGCCGCTGATGCGCACGGGCATCACAGCCGAGACATCGACGGTCACCGCCTGTGGCCGTGCGGCTTCGGCAAAGACCACATCGTCGAGATCCAATTCCGCACGATCGGCCGCTCGCCCCTCGTCGAGGCGGGCGAGGAGCAGGAGATCGTCCACCATCGCTCCCAATCGTTCCTGCTCTTCGAGGACGACCCGTGCGGTGTCCTCCCAGTCGGTCGAGTCGGCGTGGGCCAGCGCCACCTCGAGCTTGACCTTGCTCGTCGCAACCGGATTCCGGAGCTCATGCGATGCGTCAGACACGAATTGCTGCTGGCGGCGTCGCCCAGCGCTGAGCCGGTCGAGCATCGTGTTCATGGTGGTTGCGAGGTGCGCCACCTCATCTCGGCTGTCGGGTACCGGGATCCGCTCGTCCAAGCGGCCGTCGGTGATCCGCTCAACCTGCTCGGTGATGGCTTCCACCGGCCGGAATGCCCTTCCGGTTACGAACCAGGTCATGGCCCCCACGCCGAGGGCCAGAAGCGGAATGAGAATCAGGAGGATGTCGCGAAGCGCGTCCACCCCGGACTGGATCGGTCCGAGCGATGACTGTGCGGTCAGCGTGAGGGTGCCCTGGTCGAGGGCGACGGGGAGACTGACCGTGATGATCTCCCCCACTTCGAATGCACCCTGGGATTCTGCAAGTCGCTCGATGACTTCATCGGGCACGCTACCCAGCGGTACCTCGCCCTCGAAGACAACACCCCCGGCGAAGATTTCCAACGGTGTGGCTCCGACCACTGTTCCCTGCTCATCGATCAGCGTGTAGGCGGTGCCATCGGTTCCGACTGGGAGGATCAGTCCATCAGCCAGCATCTCGAGTGCAGCAAGGTCTCGTGCGAGCAGTTCGAGCTCTGCGAGGTCCTGCGCCCGCAGGTCGTCGACCCATGCGGCTTCGGCGCGGTCGATGAGGAACCAGCCGCCGAAGGCCATGGCCACAGCGAAGAGGATGGTGACCGCCAAGGTGATGCGTCCCCGAACCGACAATGCACGCGACCCGAGTGTGCTCATGCAGACAACCGATACCCGACGCCACGGACGGTTTCGATGGTGTCGAGCCCGAATGGTCGGTCGATCTTCTTTCGGAGATACCCGATGTAGACCTCGACGATGTTCGGCGGGCCGTCGTAGTCGAGACCCCAGACGCGGTCGATGAGTTCGAACTTCGTCCGAACGCGTCCCTGTTCAATAACCAACGCTTCGAGGAGTGCGAACTCTCGGGGCGTCAGGTGGATCTCAACGCCGTTGCGCGTGCACTGGCGCGCTCCCGAGTCGAGGGTGAGGTCGCCGACCGACAGCAGCGCTGGGCGGATCGTGGTCCCACGTCGAAGCAGTGCACGCAGTCGGGCAAGCAGCACCACGAACGAGAACGGCTTCGTCAGGTAGTCGTCCGCTCCCGTGTCGAGGCCCTCCGCCTCGTCGTATTCACCGTCCTTCGCCGTCAACATGAGGATCGGTGTCCAAATATGGTCCTCGCGCAATGTGCGACAGATCACGTAGCCATTGATGCCGGGGAGCATGATGTCGAGGATGATGGCGTCGAACTGCCCCTCCCGAGCGCGCCACAGTCCCTCCTCGCCATCGTGAGCTACCTCAACGCCGTAACCCTCGGCGGTGAGCCCCTGAGCAACGGCGGTCGCCAGATTCACTTCGTCTTCGACTACGAGGATTCGCACAAGACCAGTATCGCCGGTCCAGCCTGAAGGAATGCTGAGAACGAGGGTGGCGGCCTTAGTCCCCCGGACTCTCCGGTGACGCCCGGTCGGTGTACCGGATATCCGGCAGGCCAAGGGACAGAAGGAACCCGATCGACACGAAGAACACGGCGACGAAGCCGGTCGTGCGAGCCGCAGAAGCAAACGCGTCGGAGACCGCAGCTACCACCGGTTCGGATCCCGGTTGGTCTGCGAGCGCCGGCAGCACTTGACCCGCTGACCCGTCGACGGCCTCGACGATCCCTTCCTGGGCAGCTACTGAGAGTTCGGGGATTTCGGCGAGGTTCTCTGCCGTACCGGTCCGTAAACCGGCGGAGAGGACGGTTCCGAGCAGCGCGATCCCGATCGCGGCACCGACCTGGCGGAACGTCGACTGCATTCCGGAAGCCTGGCCGGACTCTCGCGGCGGCACCTCGGAGAGCACCACGCTGGTCAGCTGGGCGCTGGCGAGGCCGACGCCCACTCCGTAGATGAAGAGCGGCATGATGAATGCCCATCCACTTCGTTGCGGAGCGAACAGCAGAGCGACGGAGGCAATAGCAATCGCCTCCATCCCCATGCCGGCGCTGACAACACGGCGCGGCCCGATCCTGGTCGCGAGCACCCCGGCGGTCGGTCCACCGATGAATGCACCGATGGCGAGCGCGAGGAGCAAGAGCCCGGTCTTGAACGCTGAGTAGCCGAACACCGCCTGCAGAAACAGCGGCAACACGAACACGAGACCGAACTCCCCCAGGCTGAGAATCGCCGCAGCACCATTCCCGAGCGAGAACGACTTGAACCTGAAGAGCTTGAGGTCGAACAGGACGGCCTTGCCGGCATTCGCTCGCACCTTCTCGTTGAACACGAACCCCACAACGAGGAGCACACCGACAATGAAGGTGACCAGCACCGGTGACACCCAATTCTCCGGCCAGGTGAGCGGCCCGGCGGTGAACTCCTTCGTGCCCGAGATGAAGCCGTAGCGCGGGCCTTCGATCAGAGCGAAGACGATGGCCGCCATGCCCAATCCCGAAAGGAAGATGCCGGGGATGTCGAAGCCGCGCGTGAGCTCGGTGTCACGAGTCTCCTTGACCCAAAGGATCGCCCCAACGAACGCGATCACGCCGATCGGGACGTTGATGTAGAACGCCCACCGCCACGAATGCTCAGTGGTTAGCCAGCCGCCGAGCAGGGGCCCGAGTGCCGCCATGCCCCCAATGACGGATCCCCACACACCGAAAGCGATACCGCGCTCCTTGCCCTGGAACGTGGCGTTCACGGTCGACAACGTCGCCGGCAGGATCACCGCCGCTCCGACACCCTGAAGCAACCGGGCAAGGATCAGTGAGCTTCCGTCGGTTGCCAGCCCAGCCATCATGCTTGCACCGACGAAGATGACAAGGCCGATCATGAACAACCGGCGCCGGCCGTACATGTCGCCAACTTTGCCGAGCGTGATCAGGAGAGCTGCGAAGACCAACGAATAGATCGAATTGATCCACTCGGCATCGGCGAGCGCCAGATCGAACTCCCGGATGATCGACGGGAGCGCAACGTTCACGATCGTGGCGTCGACGATGATCATCGCGACGCCAACGCTCAGCACGGCAAGCCCGAACCAACGTGTGCGATCGTTTGGACTCATGGCGCACCTTTCCCAGAAGGCGAGGCGGCCGCGAACCATGCGGTTCCGACGGCAGCCTGACGATCGCAGACTCTAGGCGAGCGCCATACCCCGCCAGTCCCCGCCGTCGACGACTCCCTACCAGTAGCGAAAACGCGTGGGCCTGATCCGGATCGGGACGGAATAGCGCCCGGCAAACCACTCGGGAGTCCAACCGTGACCCGCCATGACCGGCTCGTACTTGACCAGGTAGTCGGCGTTCTCTGCGGCACCAGGCGCCTCGCTGTCGATACGCGCCGTGCCTTCGGCAATCACAATGTCCCCGCCAAGGCCGTTCCCGTCGAGGTTGAGAGCGACACGCGGGTGAGATTTCAGATTTCGTACCCTTGGTGAGTCGAGGCTATAGAGGAGGATCTCGTCGCCGTCCCACAGGAACCAGATCGGCGAAGCTTGCGGCGTGCCGTCGGCAGCCACGGTCGTGAGCCAACCGATTCGCTCATCGAGCAGCCGTCGAAGAGCGCGTTTGCCAGCTTCATCGGTCGAGTCGATCTCAGGAACGCCCGTTCTGGTCATGGCAGCCTCCGTGTCGTTCGTGGCGGTCGAGCTCTGCCGCAAGCCTATCTGTGCGCACACCCCCAACGGTGGGTACGGTGCCCAGATGAATCGATACGTTGCCTTCCTCAAGGCCGTCAACACGCCCTCGCGCAACGTCAAGATGGATCGCCTGCGCTCGGTGGTGGAATCTGCCGGCGTCGCCAACGTTGCAACGTACATCGCGTCGGGGAACGTGATCTTCGATGCCGATCCCGACCCAGGTCTTGCCATAAGCATCGAAGAGACCCTCGAGACGCAGCTCGGTTTCCCGGTTCCGGTCTACCTCCGCACGTCTGCAGAAGTCGTCGCAGTGGCCGACCAACGGCCGTACGGCGACCACGAAGAGCGCCTCGAAATCTCGTTTCTCCCCACGACGCCCGAATCGGCTGCGGTCGCGGCCCTCGTGGAAACCGCTGTTCCGCCCGATCGACTCATCGTGATCGGACGCGAAGTCTATTGGTCGCACATCAGTCCGCGAACAGAGTCGCCGCACAGCGAGGCCCGGGTCGCGAGACTCCTCGGAATGCCGACCACGCAGCGAACTGCGACGACCGTTCGCCGCATTGCCGACCGCTTCTTCCGCTGAGCCACCAACCATCGACCGTCTTACCTGTGGCGGCGGCCTAACCCGTGCCCTCGGTCGTTCTGGGGTCGGTCGGAGGAAGGAGCTCGCGGCCTTCTTGCACCCCGATCACGGTCACACCGGATGCCACCGTTCCCACACATGCGATCACGGCGAGCGAGATGAGCGAGCCCAAGTCGACAAAGGCGCCACCGATCAACGGGCCCAAGGATCGGCCTACCGCCATGACGCCTTGTGCGTCGCCGGCTCGTTCGCTCGGGTTGAGTGAACGCTCGGACAGCATTTGGAGGACTCCCGGTACCCCCATCCAGAAGGCGAACCCCCACCACGCCAATCCGATGAAGTAGAACGGCGCCGGGCCCACAACGGTGAGCAGAGCAGCGGGTCCGATCGAGGCGAGAAACCAACCCGGCCGCCGGTGTCGGGTCGATAGCCGCGCTCCGAGGAGTCCCCCGGCAGCGTTCAGACTGAAGCCCACGGATGCCGCGAACGCGGAGAGGTTGTGCATATCGCGCGCCACGATGGCTTCGTTGATGAACAGGGCAGACCCGAACATGGTTGCACCGCCGAGGGCAGCCAACAGCACTCGGTTTGAGCGCGATCCGCTGACATGACCCCGCTTGCGACGCGCGCCCGTGAGATGTGCAGTGAAGATCGCGGCGGGAATTGCGGACACGGCCAACACGAGGTAGACCGCCCGATCGCCCTGGGTGGCGGTCATCGCGAGGAGCGGTGCTGCCAGCAGAGCGGTAACCGGACCAGTCGCAGCAATCGCGGCCATGGATCGCCGCACCTTCATCGCGCTACTCCAGGCCAGCCAGGTCATTGCGCCGGCGGCGAAGCCCGCTAGGAATCGCAGCACGAGGAGCGCCGCGTAGATGTCGGGAATTGCGCTGAGGAGATTGAGGGCGATGAGGGCGGACGCGGCGATACGGAGAATCCGTCCGTTCGGCGCGAACAGGCGGGGTAGCAGGAAGTTGGCGAGAGCGAACGCCCCGACTTGGACGACAGAGACCGCGCCGGAAGCACCCTCGGTGACTCCATACCGATCGGCGATCGGTCCGATGAGCCACGGCGTCGCCGCGAACATGAGAGCGGTGGCGGCCGTCGCTCCAATCAACGCGAAGGGTGCGTGCCGACTCGCTCCGTAGGCGATTCGAGTTGGGCCTTGCACGACAGGATTGTCGCACGCCGACGGCGTCCCGTGCGGCCATTGGTAGGCGACCTCCATGGCAGTCACATTGGGCCATCTGCGAGCGGCGGTACGATGTGCGCACGAGCACAGAGAGGGCACTCATGGGAGCCAACGGCAATTGCGGAATCGATCGGACCATCCCTTTGCCATGAACGGCGCCACGTTTTCCCACTTCACTGGTCCGATCACCATCGCCTCGTTCCCCGATCCGACGCCGGAGCCGGACGGCGTGGTTGTGCGCGTGGATGCGACCGGACTCTGCCTCAGCGACTGGCACGGCTGGATGGGTCACGATCCGGACATCACGCTCCCCCACGTCCCCGGGCATGAGTTGGCCGGCACGGTCGTCGCTCTCGGTTCGACGGTGCAACGATGGGACGTCGGAGATCGGGTTACGGTCCCCTTCGTGGCCGGGTGTGGAGAGTGCGAAGCTTGCCGTTGCGGCGACGAGCAAGTGTGCGCAAGCCAGTTCCAGCCGGGATTCACCGCCTGGGGTTCCTTCGCCGAGTTCGTTGCACTCCGCTACGCCGACCGCAACCTCGTGCGAGTTCCGGATGCGATCGACAGTGGCGTCGCAGCGACGCTTGGCTGCCGTTTTGCCACGGCCTACCGCGCCGTGGTCCACCTGGGCCGTGTCGCTCCGGGCGAATGGGTTGGGGTTCATGGCTGTGGCGGCGTTGGCCTCTCGGCTGTCATGATCGCGAAGGCCCACGATGCGCGCGTGGTCGCAGTCGATCCACGGCCCGAGGCTCGCGCCCTCTCGACGGAGGTGGGAGCGGATCACACGATCGATCCCACGGATGTGGACGCACTCGTGGAGTCGCTGCGCTCATGGAGCGCCGGTGGTCTCCATCTCTCGATCGACGCGATCGGGAGGCCTTCTGCCGTCGCTGCATCGGTTGGTTCGTTGCGGGCCCGCGGTCGCCATGTGCAGGTGGGGTTGCTGCCGTCCAACGACACATCCATCCCTATGGGCACCGTGATTGGCCGCGAGCTCGAGATCCTCGGTAGCCACGGAATGGCTGCGCACCGCTATCCCGAAATGATCAACATGATCCTCGAAGGTCGCCTCGAACCTCATCGCCTCGTGACTCGCCGGATCCGTCTGTCTGATGTGCCGACCGACCTCCCAGCGATGGCCGTTTCCCGAACCCCGGGGATTACGGTCATCGACCAACTCGACACCTGACCGCGCGATTGGGCCGGTCGGCAGACCTCATCTGTGCGATCTGGCGCCCAGGCCGCCCCCTTCTGCGGACGAGCATTGGCTCGTCCGTGTCTCCCCCGCTTTCGCCGCAGAGACACTCAGTCGTACACTCGCAGCATGGACACAGCACCCACCTACACGGCCATCGCTCATCTCCTCGACGAAGTGGAGATCCCCAAAGACGGCACGCTCAGCCGAGTTCTGTTCAACGGAGACGGTATGCGCGCGGTGCTCTTCGCGTTTGACCGCGGGCAGGAGCTGACCGATCACACCGCTGCGGTGCCGGCCGTGATCCAGGTTGTCGAAGGGCGGCTTGCAGTCACCTTGGGTGACGACACCATCGAGATCGGACCCGACGGGTGGATACGCATGGAGGCTCACCTCACCCATGCGGTACTGGCCATCGAACCCAGCGTGATGCTGCTCACGCTGCAGAAAGACCAAAAGCGGCCGGTCTAGCTCGCCGCTCTATCGGCCTCGTAGTCTTCGATGAACCCGTCGAGTGACGCTGAACGGATTGTCTCCGCCACGAGGTCGACGGCCAGATCGTCAGCGGTCTTGGATTGCAGACACGACCGCCCCATGTCGAGCTTCTTGCCCGTCTCGCGGTAGCGCTCCTTGAAACGCTCTTCGCCACCCGGCACGAAGGCGACGTTGGTGAGATAGAGGGCAAGGGTGCGTTTCTGAGCAGCCAGGGCGAGGAACATCAAGGGTTTGTCGTTGTAGGTGTCGGGGTACGCATCGAGTGGCACCTCGTACGTGATCATCCCCCATCTCATGGTCTCAACGAATCCGTCGGGGAGGTTCTCGAGGATCATGTCTCGGACCGTCTCGACATCGGCACGCCGATCGTCAGAGAGCTCACCGAGATACTCATCAACTGTTGCTGCGTTGCTGCTGACCATGAATTCACCCTACCCCTGGGCCGTCAATCGTCAGAGCGATTGGGATCCACTCGGCGGCACCTCGTGGGGTGACTTCAAAACCTGTCCGCTCCAGATCCCCATCGCTGTGCGTACTGCCACCACGATCCAGGAGATCGCCAACGCAACCAGAACGGCAACGTAGAACCATCGCACACTCGCTAGCCCTGTCACCTTCCAGACAACACCGCTTGAGACTGCCAGCGCTCCGAGTGGGAACGTATAGGCCCACCAGGACAGCGCATACGGGAGTTCCAAGTGCCGAACATATGTCAGCACGATCACGACCGCCATCCCGAACGCCCATACGGCGAAACCCCATGCAAGAAGGATGCCAATGGTCGACAAGGCTCGCACGGATTCCGCGGAGACATCGATCGGAGTGCCAGCCTCGAAGAGGCGCATGAGCTTGAACAGCGATACGGCGATGATTGCCGTCGGGGCGATCGCAATGAACGAGGTCGCAGCGAACTTGCTCGGTGGGAGAGCGTGGAGGACGTAGCGTTGGTAGACGAGCGCCCCCACCCAAAGGAACAGGATGAGTCCGGCGCCAAATCCGATGATCGACAAGAGGAATGTGACCTCGAAGCGCTCGGGAAACACCACCGCCAGTTCGAATCCGCCAACAGGTATCAGCAGGTTGGCCACCGGCGGGATGAACCAGCCGAAGTTCGCATGGGTGAGATCGATCGAGCTGCTGCGGTAGATCCGCGGGAGGACGACGAAACCAGCGAAGAAGATGCCAACCGACCCGATCAGCCACAGCCAGAAGGCGACTTCCTCCGAAATCGAACTGCTGAAGAACAGCTCGGGGTACTTCAGGAAGTCCAGTGCGATCACGACGATCGCGATCGGCATCGTCGGGAAGAAGCTGGCGGCCACCGGGTGATCGAGGTCGTGGCGCACGGCGTCGGGATACGCGATGAATCTGACCGTCCATGGCACCAGGATCGCAAAGAACATGAGGATCGACAGGAGCATGAACACGGCCGCCACATACTCCACCCACGGTGCGTCGACGAATGAGATGGCGAGCGGGACGACGGCCGTCCCCATCACCGACGCGAACCATGCAGGGTTGAAATGGCGAATCGTCTCGTTGAGACCGGGGCGGGACTCAGCCACAGCAAGACCGGGATTGGTTGGCGACCCGGTCGCGATGCACGGGCTTGTTTCGATCCATAGGCGCTCCTTGGCTGCACGAGGGCACCATCAGGATACGCGGTCGGGCGCCGGTCCGATCCGAGGCCGCTCCGCTGACCCGCATCTCCGACTTGCTGTCGGGCACGGACTACGGGAACCTCCTCCTTCCAGATTGGAGGACTCCCTTGAACCGAACTCTTCTGCTGTTCCTCGTCGCCTTCGCACTCGTGGGAGCGGCTTGCTCCGATGGGGATTCGGCGAGCACCACGGCTGCACCCTCGACGACGGCGTCGATCACGACCGTGCCCGCTCCGACCACCACGAAATCTGTTGTCACCACGACATCCATTGCCACAACGACTACCGCTGCCGCGGCGAGCGCCATCGTTGCCGGCGACGACGTTGACGTCGACGCTGTCGTGCTTGCCTACGAGGTGGTGTTCTCGAGCACGACGGACTACGTCGAGAAGGCCCCCTATCTCGTAGATCCATCCGGCCTCGAAGATACGGTCGCCAAGTATCAGGAGACCGGCGTATCCATGGGCGGCGTTGCGCTCGCACCCTCAGCAGTGACCATCAACGGCGACGTTGCCGAAGTCATGTACGACCTGCTGTTCGGCGGAACGCCAACGTATCCCGACCTCACGGGAGATGCGGTTCTCATCGACGAAACCTGGAAGATCACTCGCGACATGTTCTGCGGCATGATGGCGTCGGCGCGGGTCGGTTGCCCAACGTCGTGACCTTCTCCCCCGGCGCTCGTTCGATCGCTTCGATGCTGGCGGCCGCTGCGCTCGCGATTGCGGGCTGTGGCGGCGGGGACGGGGATGACGCAGACGTTGCCGAGACAGGCGCGTTTGTGGGCGCCGACGGTGTTGCTATCGACGCCGCCGACACGGAGCGGATCGTGACGCTGAGCGGCGACCTGACCGAGTTCGTGTTCGCCCTCGGCTTTGGAGACTCGGTTGTCGCGACGGATGTGACCACCGTGGCGCCCGAGGAGGCCGTAACTCTTCCCAAGGCCGGCATCGGCCGATTCCTGACCCCCGAGGGCGTCCTGAAGCACGATCCCACGCTCGTGATCGGGGACACGCAAACGGCACCGGCAACGACCATCGAGCAGATCAGGGCGGCCGGCGTGCCGGTTGCGATCCTCGACGTGCCAACGACGTTCGATGGCCTCTACTCCAAAGTTGCTCAACTGGGAATCCTCCTCGATTCCGCGGATGCCGCCGCAGCGTTGAGCGTTCAGATGCGCTCGGACGTGGAGGCCGCGTCATCGCCGCCCAGCGAAGGAACGCCTCCAAGGCTCGCCTATGTCTACACACGTGGCCCGGACGTGATGCTCCTGTTCGGAGACGAGATGACTACCAAGCCGGTGATCAAGGCCGCAGGAGGCGACGACGCCGGAGCAGCAGCAGGAGTCGTCGGCACGGTAGAGGTGACGCCGGAAGCCCTGGCAGCGGCGGCACCCGACGTCATCATCGTCCCGACAGAGGGCTACGAGGTGCTTGGTGGTCTCGACGGACTGCTCTCCATCCCCGGGGTTGCTGCAACACCGGCGGGGGCTTCCGGGGCAGTCTTGGCGTATCCCGAGGGCGACTTCCTAACGTTTGGCCCGCGTATCGCGCAGAGCATCCGCCTCCTCGTCAGCGACCTCGACACGTTGCTCTCGGTGCCGTGACCGAATCGCACCGCGATATGTCACGCGGGTGGTGGTTTCTCGGCGGCGGCGTCGTGCTCGCTCTTTCGATCGCCGTGTCGCTCACGCTTGGGGCCTTCACCATTGCGCCGAGCGATGTGGCGGCCTGGGCTCTGCCTGGATGGTCGGACGCGCAGAATCCGGCAATTGATCGGATCCTCTCGTCGATTCGACTCCCCCGCGTGCTCGGGGCTGCGGCCCTGGGCGCGGCGCTCGCTGCCGGCGCAGCCGTGCTGCAGGGGGTCTATCGGACTCCCCTCGCCGACGGGCATCTGTTGGGATTCTCGTCGGCCGCCGGCGTAGGAGCCGCCGCCGGTTTCGGCCTGTCGCCCACGGGTGCTGTTCCGCTCCTACCGGTATTGTTCGCCGCCGCAGCGGGCGCTGCCTACGGAGCGTTCGCGAGCGTTCTGCGATCGAGAGTCAGCGGAGATCGCTTCATTCTCGCTGGCGTCGCCTTTGGATTCGCGTTTCTGGCGTGGACGGGACTGTTCGTGCTCGTCGTCGACAGCCCTCGTATACCGACGCTCATCTTTTTTGTCTTCGGGACCTTGGTCGGCACCACGTGGAAGGTCCTCGTCACCACATCGATCGTGCTCTACGCAGGCGTCGCGATCCTCTGGATAGTCGGCCCGAGCATCGACCTCCTCGTGCTCGGCGATCGGCAGGCGAGGCATGTGGGGTTGGACACAAGACGCTTGGTTCCGGTGGTGATCGGCACCGTTGGTATCGTGATCGGTGCTTCCGTGGTGCTGGGGGGCGTGGTTGGGTTCGTCGGTCTCGTCGTGCCTTTTCTGCTGCGGCCGCTCATCGGGCCAGCATTGCGCATCCTCATACCGGGATCGATGCTCGGTGGTGCATTGGCGGTGGTCGTTGCCGACACCGTCGCTCGAACCGTCGCCGCGCCCGCAGAGATACCGCTTGGGCTCCTCACTGCCGCGGTTGGTGGTCCGTTCCTGGCGTGGCTGCTCCTGCGAAGGTCTCCGGCATGAACGTCTCGGCGAATGGCGCTTTGTTCGCAATCGGCGATATCCACCTGGTCGGACCGATCAGCGTCGAGATCACATCCGGCCGGGTGCTTGCCATTGTGGGGCCAAACGGAGCCGGCAAGTCGACGTTGCTGAGCCTTCTCTCGGGTGATCTCCGTCCCACGGGCGGGTCGGTCACATTCGATGGTGAGGATGTGTCTCAACTCAGCGTGCGCGATCTCGCCCGGTCTCGTGCCATGCTCGGACAGCGCCAAACGGAAGACGTGGCATTTACGGTCGCTCAGATCGTCGAGATGGGTCGCTACGTCCACCGGGGCGACGTGTCGACTGGCCCGGCTGAGGATCGCGCCGCGATCGACGGGGCCATCCGCCGGCTCGATCTCGACACGCTTGCCCACCGAACGGTTGCGAGCCTCTCGGGCGGCGAACGTCAACGAACCGCGCTGGCTCGCACGCTCGCACAAGAGGCGCCCGTGGTGCTCCTCGACGAACCGACGACCGCGCTCGACATCGCCCATCAGCAGTTGGTCGTCGGCATCCTCCAGTCCCTCGCCGCTGAGGGCCGAACGGTCGTAGCAGTCCTGCATGATCTCAATCTTGCGGGCGGCGCAGACGGCGTGCTGCTGCTCGAGGGAGGCTCCCTCGCTGCATATGGGACGCCGTCGGAAGTGCTCACGGCTGAACTGCTCTCAAACGTGTACGACTATCCGATCGATGTCGTCGAGCACCCGTTGCGTCGGGGCGGGCTCATCCTCCCCCGGCCGGGGCCGTGAGTCAGTAGCCGAGCGCTGCCCTCGTACTCGGTCCCACCAGGCCGTCGACGCGAAGGCTGCGCTCCTCCTGGAATGCGAGCACTGCGAGTTCGGTCCTGCTTCCGAAGATGCCGTCGGCGGGTCCCGGCGAGTAGCCGGCCTGGGTGAGGAGTTGCTGCACGCGCTGAACGGCGGTCCCTCTGGTGCCATTACGTAAGATGCCCGACACCGCGGTTGATGATCCAGCGTCGGTCTCGCGGTCGTAGGCCGTCTTCAAGGCGCTGCGTGTGACCCGTCCCGCAAGGCCATCTGCCGTGAGGCCTGCGTCCGCCTGGAACGCAGCCACAGCGCCAACCGTGCGAGACCCGCTGATCCCGTCGATCGTGCCCGGCCGGTAGCCGAGTTTGGCGAGGACGTCTTGCAGTCGCCGAACGTCGGCCCCGCGCACTCCGGCGCGAAGCAAGCGGCGGCCATCAAACAGGGGGTCGGCCGGGCCCCAACCGAGCCAGTTGCCACCCGCGTCGGCCAGCGATTGGAAGGGATTCACAACAGTCTTGGCTGGATCGCGCAGTTCGAAGTGGAGATGCGGTGCGGTGCGCTCAGCGGTGCCCGAATCGCCGACCCAGCCGATGAGCTGGCCAGCCTTCACCCGCACGCCGGGGACGATCCCGTCTGCGATGCCCCACTCCTTGCCGTCGTCGGTACCGGGGGTGTCATTGTTGAGGTGGATGTACCACGATTCCCAGCCATCGTCATGCCGCAAGGCGATAGTGCAGCAGCGATCGGGGTTCATGCGCGATTGGGAGGTCCAGTTCACGAGCCGAATCGTCCCGTTCGCTGCCGCCACCACTGGTGTCATCTTGTCGGCCATCAGATCCTGGGCGTGGTGGATGCCACCCGAGCGTGCGGCCCAGAACCAATCTGAGAAGTGATGGTCGCCGTCGACAGGGAACGTGAGTGGATAGTCGACCAGCTCCCCCTCGTCGTGTGCCGAGGCCGCCATTGCCGGCAGGGTCGTGAACGCGACAACGAGTGTGACGGTCATGGCAAGCGACCGCAGAATGTGTTTCATAGAAATCTCCAACGCTCGGTCTGAGCCAATCATCGGCGGTCTCGAATGCCGCCATGAGGGTTCCGTCTCGCGACTGGTTGGCCTATGTACCGTAGATCAGGGGCAAGTCAATCTCAACCATCACGATCGGATCCACGCGCAACATGAGAATGCGCGGCGGCTTGATACCCCACCACCGAATGTCGAATTCGCCAGATCCTACGATGCGCGGACCGGGAAGCACCGAGACCTCGCCTTCCACGAGTTCGGCGGTGCCGGAGAGCGAGATTGTTCCCGTGATGGTGGCCTCTGTTCCTTCTGACGACAGCGTGGTCTCGATGTCGCCCTCGATCACCGGATGTGCTCCGGAACCGGCTCTGCGCCGCATTTCTCGGTCGATGATCGGGTTCCCGGAGGAAACGCCGTCGAGCGGAATCTCGAGGTGTCCGGAGAGCAGCGAGCCCGGCCTGAACTGGTCATCGTCGATGTCGGCTTCGAACCACCCGGAGACGGCCGCTGTCGAGCGGATGGGATGCACCGATGAGTTCGCGGCAAACACAACCGACGCGGCAGGTGAATTGATGACGTATCGATGTGCACCCATTCGAACCACCTCGTTTCCGACGTCGTTGTGCGTCGTCTAGCGAATCTAGCGGCGCCAGAACGAAGCTGTGAACAACAGCACGATTGGGTAGATCTCGAGGCGGCCGAGCATCATCAGCGCGGCCAGAACCCACTTGTCGGGAGTCGCAATGGCTGCATACGTGCTGGCTGGCCCGACGGAACCAAGACCGGGTCCGACGTTGCCGATCGCCGATGCGGACGCCGACACTGCGGTCACGAGGTCGATGTCGGTCGCCCCGGAGCTTTGCAGATAGAGGAGCAAGACGGTGCCAGCCGTGAAGGCCACCACGTAGACCACGACATAGGTATGGACCGCTGAGACGACCCCTGGTGGGATGGGAACCTTGCCGAAACGCGAGACCGACACGACCCGCGGCTTCGTCAGCCGGCGCACCTCGGTCGCTGCGGACTTCAGGATGATCACGATCCGGTAGGTCTTGAGGGCGCCGGTCGTTGATCCGGACATGCCGCCAACGAACATCATCATCAGAATGACACTGAGGAGCGCCGCTGGCCAGATCGCATAGTTGGTGACGGCATAGCCCGTTCCCGTGATCGTCGCGACGGTAGTGAACAGCGCCTCGCGCACGTGGACGCCGGTTCCGTCGAGGTACAGACCGAACATCACGAGTGCAGCGCCGATGCCGAGACTCATCAGGAAGTAGCGAAACTGAGGTTTCCGGAGGTAGGCGCTCGGATCGCGCAGCGCCCGGACGTGGAGGCCGAACGAGGCCCCCCCAAGGACCATGAGCACAATGATCACCCATTGCGTATAGGCGGAGAACGCTCCAATCGAGGTGCTTTCGGTGCTGAAGCCGCCGGTGGATACCGATGTCAACGCGTGGGCGGCCGCCTCGAAGAGCGACATATCGCCGAAGGCGAGGATCACCATCGCAAGGGCGGTGAGTGCGGCGTACAGCCCCCAGAGGCGCACAGCAGTCCCTCGAAATCGTGGCGTGAGCTGGTCGTGGTCCGGTGCTGGGGCCTCGGCCCGGGCGAGCTGCAGGCTTCCCGACCCCACGAGCGGCAGGACAGCGATTGAAAGCGCAATGATCCCCATGCCACCGAGCCATTGCGTCGTAGCTCGCCAAAACAGGAGTCCGTGCGGGACATCGGAAAGGTCGACGATCACGGTGGCCCCGGTTGTTGTGAATCCGGAGGTACTCTCAAAGAGGGAATCGGTGAAGCCCATCGCACCGCTGAGGAAATAGGGCAACGACCCGAATGCGATCACGGTCACCCATGCGACGGCGACACCGGCAAACGCATCCTTTGGACGCATCCGATCCGGCCGTCCGGCGGCCAGCACGACGAGGCCGCCAACGGTGCACGCGATGACTCCCGTGAGAGCGAGATCGAGCGCCGTCGCACCCTCTTCAAAGAGCAGCGCGATGAGGAATGCCGGCGCTGTGGCAACTCCGCCGGCAACCAGGACGACACCGGCGATATAGAGGATACGGCGCGGGGTCGGTGTCGCGGCCCAACTGAGCGTGCGCATGGTCACGGCCTACGCCCCGAACAGCCGCTCGACGACCCCAACCGCTTCGGGCGTTGCAAGCACGATCACCCGATCCCCGCTTCGGAATCGGGTTGAACCGCGCGGGACCACGGCCTTCCCCTCTCGCACGATGGCTCCAACGACGGCGCCGTTCGGAACGCCCAACTCGCCCACGCTCACGCCGATGGCTGGGGCGGGCTCATACACCTCGATCTCGAGTGCTTCAATGCCCCCGGTCATGAAGTCCGCGGCCGACACGATGGCGCCACGGCGCACAAACCGCAGAGCTGCGTTGGCGGCGGCGACCTTGGCCGATACTCCTGCGGTGACGCCGACCGCCGGCATCAGGTCGAACAGTTCGACCCGGTTGAATCGCGAGACCGTGGTGGATGCCGATAGGCGGCTCGAAATCATGCACACCAGTATGTTGACGGCGTCGCTTCGCGTGAGCGCGAGCACGCCGTCTCCGCGCCCGATCTCCAGGCTCTGCAGGACTCGCGGATCGGTGGCATCGGCCACCACCACGTCGATCTTCGGGTTGCGTGCCGCGATCGCGAGCGCACGCTCCTCCACATCGTGGATGAGCAGAACGCGCCAGCCCGCCGACCGCAGCGCCGCGGCGGTGAGTTCCGCGACCCGCCCGCCACCCACAATGAGCGCTCGGTCGATGCGCTGCGAGGGTGCGCCGATGAGGCGGCGGGCACGGTCGACGTTCTCCCCGGCGACGACCAGAAGAATCTTGTCGAACGCCTCTATGACCGTTGATCCACGGCCCATGAGCGTCTGATCGTCTCGGACGATTGACGCGATCACGCAGTCCCAGTCGTTCAGCGAACGCCGCATCTCGGCAAGTGACATGCCGACGATTGTGGAGTCCGGAGCAACGTTGGCACCGAGCACGACCGCCGCTCCGTTCTCGAAGCGGAAATAGTCGCTGAGGCCGGGGTTCGCCACGAGCGCGACCAGCTTCTCGGCCAGGGTCGCCCTCGGATCGATGATTGCCTCGATCCCCGAGCCAAGAATGACGTCTCTGAGTTCCGAGTTCTCGATTCGAGCAACGGTCCGCTTGCAACCGAGCGACAGGGCCGACTGGCAGGCCAGGACATTCGCGCCGTCGTTGTCGGACACGGCGAAGAGGATGTCGGCCCGTTCCACTCCGGCTCGCCTGAGCACACTCGGGCTGGCTCCGTTGCCTTCGACGATCTGCGCATCGAGGCGCTCACGGAGCAAGCTGACGCGCCCGGAATCCGCTTCCACCACGGCCACGTCCTCGCCTTCTGCGACAAGGCGCTCAGCGAGGTGCGAGCCGTCCGCCCCTCCGCCAACGATCACAAACCGCATGGTCGCTCCTGACCTCCTTCGGGCACGAGGCTAGCGGTGGAGTCAGGTCGCGGGATGTTCATCGTCGTCGATCCGCCGCGCTCGGTTCTTCCAAGTGGTTGCCGCGACGATGCCAAACGCGAGGCCTGTTGCTCCTCCAAGGACGACGGCCGTGATCATGCGATCCAGGCCATAGGGAAGAAGCGTGGGGAGGATGGGGCGGGTCAGCACATCAATGCGCAACGCACCCCATACGGCAAGCGCTACCGAACCGATCAGGACGAAGCGCGAGCCGGCCTGCTCCGACGATCGCGACGCGAACGCGGCATATGCCGCGAGAGCTACAGCGACCGGCGGACCGACCACATCAATGCCGTAGACGCGTCCCTCGGGTGGTTGTGATGCGATCGCCGCGATGGCAGCGACGAGCGCCAGCATCGCAAGAATGAGCAGCACAACGGCTTGGAGTGCTGGGCGCAGCCGAAACGCAGCGACCGCTGCAACGAGGAGCGCCAGGAACGCCACTATGGCCCACGGTGCTCCTGATGCAGAAGGGACCCAGGTGAGTGTGCCAATGATCCTGCCCTGCCCTCCGTCGCCGGCCAGAGGCAACACCCAGTCGAAGATCGGGACCGTCGACCCTTCATCGCCGGAGAGCACGCTCCCGGGTGGTGTCGGACTCATCCAGTGTGTGCGATGATCGTGCCAGGAGTAGGTACCGTCCGTCGCGACGGTCTCCCATCGCGGTTCGCGGCTTGCATCAGCCTCGGCAGGAAGTTCCACGTTTGCGTACCGATCGTCGTTCAGGTACTTCGCCGGCGACCGCTGGTTGACCTCGACTCGACCGTCTTGGCCGTAGCGGATGTACTCCTCGCCCTCATACCCGAGCACGACCACGGTCATGCCCACTACTGCGGTGAGCCGCACGAACGCGTCGCCGCCAACGATCGCTACCTCGTCTATGCCGAGTCCTTCGACGGCAACGACCTCTGATCGGTAGTTCGTCGGAGTCGCCGGGTCAGCGGACGCCGGTCCGGCCCCGAGCACCACCAACGAGATCCCGAGGGCAAGGATCGATCCGAGACGCCGAGTCGAGCCGTTCATCGCACCACGATCGTGACTTCTCCGGATGGGTGCAATGTGCAGATTCCCTCGATGATGCCGGCAGCGGAAAACGTCTGCTCGATCCGTTGATCGGGACCCACGACGTACGGACCAATCTGGTGAGACGAAGCGTCCTCGTTCGTGATGATGATGCGATCGCCGACGGACACTTCCAATCGGCGCGGGAAGAGAACGATCTGCTCACCCGCGTCGATCTGAGCTTGCGTGCCGGGCGGCACGACGATCTCGATGGTCTGCGCGGCGGCCGCTCGTGGGGCGAGCTGCATGGAGGCCAGCGCCAGCAGACAGAACACCGCGAGCACTCCGGTGACCCAGAGCGATACGCGGCGTGCCGGCGAGTTTTGGGGTGTGTTCATGGCAGCTCCACGACCATCTCGACGCTCTGTGGGCCGTCATCCCCGACGTCGGTCGCCACGCGAAATGTCCATGCCCCGGAGAGTGGGAGCGTTGCATGGTACGACAGGAAGTGGTTCGGGCCAGCCCGCAATACGGGAACGTCAAGCGGTCCGGTCTCCCAGACCTCGTTCGTGGCGGACACGGACGTTGCGCCGAGCGCCGACCCGGTGCCCGAGACATCGAATCCGTAGAGGTGCAGCTCGTTGTCCCCGGTGCGTGCAGGATCCAACGACATTTCCATGAGCACATTCGCGGTGTGTGCAGCCACGCTGACGCCCGATCCCTGGACCGTTCGAACGATCGGCACCGCGAAAACGATGCCGATCGCGAGACTTGCGACCACTCCGAGTGGGCGACCAGCATCAACAGAGATCCAGATCGCTGCACCGACAACGAGCACGCCCGCGAGGAGCGGCCAGGGCACCCGAAATAGCCACCCCAGGCCAACCGAGACCCATACAGCTACTGCCGCGGCCACGATGAGCCCGACCACCGGCACTGTGCGTCTCCGGACGGTCCGACCGAGGACGATCAAGAACGGAAGCACGCCGGTGGTGAGGGCGGCCGCAAGCCACGCGCGACCGGGAACCGAGGCAATCGTGGCAGGAATCACTGCACCATCGAGGAGATCTCGCGGTGCACCATCAGAGGCGACGCCATAGGTGGCACCGGCGATCACACTCGCAATGGCCGCCACCCCGGCCCCGATGCCGACCAAACGCCTTGTCGAAGCACGATCCTCCTGCTGTACCCACCGGATCGCACCGACGATGAGCGCAATAGCGCCGGCCGCCGCGACGACTCCGGCGAGCACACGTACGCCACCAAGCGCACCACTCGCGCCGGCAACATCACGGTCCACGGCAATGCTTCCGCTACCTCGGGGGTCGACGACAAAGACGTACGCACCCTCGACAGCGCCGTTCTCGGAGGTTGTCCCCCTCCAATCGACCAAGTAGGCACCGGCACCATCTGTCTCGACCGGAGCCACGGCGAGATAATCGAGGATGCTCGCGTCCGAGGTCGAGACGAGACGATCGTCTTTGAAGAGGCGAACCGTCACCACGTCAATCGGTTCGCTGAAGCTCAGAGCGATCTCGGCCGGAGCGCGAACCACAACTGAGTCCACACCAGGCGAGGCGTCGATCAGTTCGACCGCTTCGGCGCTACCAACTGCAGCTACCGAGAACAAGCCGACCAGGGCCCCGAGGACCAGCTGGCGGATCATCCGTACCGTTCGTTGAGGATGCTCTCGAGCGTGTCCGCGGTGAGCTGGGGGTCACGGTCCGCGGAGAAGCCGAGCTCCCAGATGATCAGGCCCTCTTCGTCAACCACGTACACGGTCGCTGAATGGCCCACGTCGTAGCTCGTCGCTCCGGGTTCGTGATCCGCGACTTCGTAGAGCGCTCCGAACGCCTCTGCCGAAGTAGCGAGACTTCCTTCGTCCGCGGCGAGCAGGCCGTGATTTCGATCGACGAAGGCATCGAGGTAGGTGGAGATCGTCGGGCCGTCGTCACGATCGGGGTCGACGCTCACCATGCCAACGGCAATGCGTGCGGCGTCATCGTCCGGCATCAAGTCGAGGGCGGCCCCGAGTTCTGCGAGCGTGGTCGGGCAGACATCGGGGCACGACAGATAGCCGAAATACATGAGGAGGAGCTCCTGCTCGCCGGCAACCGGCACGAAGCGCTCTCCCGCCGGCGTAGTCGAGTGGTCGATGAATTCCGTAGTCGACACATCGGGTGGCGGTGTCCGGTTGTAGCCGGCACGATCCTCCGGCGCGAGGGTGGAGTCCGAGCATGAGGCGGCGAACACACCCGCGCACACAACGACAGCCGCGACGGCGAGGAAGCGGGTTCGCATCCCTCAACCCCCGCCGGCCAACGCGTCAACCACACCTTGCAGCGACGCCGCCTTCCGGATGTCGCCGGTTCCGGCGGCTACCACGATCACGGCATTTGAGTTCTTCATACAGCCCTCCAGAAGGCTGGTCATGCAGGCGGTGCGCCTAGCGCCGCGATGTTAGCGACGCGCCGGTGACCCACCGACGGCCGGGCGGTAGCCTGTCCTTATGAGCCAGGAGGACGACCAACGCGAAATCGGCGTTGGACCGATGCCCCAACCGTGGCCGGTCGATGACCGGTTTGACGTTGCGCTGCTCGCCGCGGGCGACCGTAGAAATGTGGTGGATCGCTACCGCTACTGGTCCCAGCAAGCCATCATCTCCGACCTCGACGAGCGCCGACACCCGTTTCACGTGGCCGTGGAGAACTGGCAGCACGATTTCAACATCGGTGCTGTGGTGCGCAACGCGAACGCCTTCCTCGCCGCCGAAGTGCACATCGTCGGAAAGCGCCGTTGGAATCGGCGTGGAGCGATGGTGACCGATCGCTACCAGCATGTCCGCCACCACCCCAGCACCGAGAGCCTCACTGAATGGGCCGCGGACCATGGCGTGCCGCTCATCGGGATCGACATTCTGCCGGACTCCACGCCCATCGAGACCACAGATCTGCCCGAGCGCTGCGTGCTCGTCTTCGGTCAGGAAGGCCCCGGATTGTCCGAGGAGATGCGCAGTGCCTGCATAGCCGTGTGCTCGATCGCACAGTTCGGATCGACGCGATCGATCAACGCAGGGGTGGCCTCCGGCATCGCCATGCATACCTGGATTCGTCAGCACGTCTCATTCGACCCAACGCCACTCTCCTAGCCCCTCATCGGCGGGCGTTATGCGGAGACGATCACCGATTCGTAGCCGTGGATCACGAATGCCGGGTTACGCACCGGAGGCAGAGCTAGCTCAAGGTTGGGAACGACGCTGACGAGTTGTTCGAGAGCCACCGAGAGTTCGAGACGCGCCAGCGGAGCTCCAATGCAGGTGTGGATTCCTCCCCCGAACGTGATGTGCGAGGCATCGCCGCGCGACACCACGAATGTGTCGGGCTCGGCGAAGTGCCGGGGATCGCGATTCGCCGACCCGAAGAGCATGGCGATCTTCTCGCCCGGCAGGAACTCGCGCCCGCCGTAGGACACGTCCTCGGCGAGCACCCAACGCTCGAAGAGCTGCAGCGGCGGATCGAACCGAATCATCTCCTCGATCGCCGTCCTCGCCGACACCTGGCCTGCTTGGACCGAGCCCCATGCACCCTTGGATTCGAGGAGCGAGACCACGCCGTTTCCGAGGGAGTTCACGGTCGCTTCGTGCCCAGCGTTGAGCAGCAAGACGATCGTCGAGACGATCTCATCGTCGCTCAGGCGCCCATCCGAGGTTTCGACGGTGCAGAGACCGGAGATCAGGTCGCTACCTGGCGACCGTCTGCGGAGGTCGATGAGGTCGCGGCACCAGTCGCCGAACTCCTGCGATGCCCGCACTGCCGAGGCGGTTTGGTCCTCTGTGGTGTCCATCTCGTACATCTTGACGATGCGATGAGACCAGTCGAGATAGCGCGGCCATTCCTCGAGTGGAGCACCGAGCAGTTCGGCGATCACATGCACCGAGAACGGCTGGGCAAAATCTGCGAGAAGGTCGAATGACGGTTCCTCTGCGGCCTGTCGCAGCAGCCGAGCCGCGTGCCCGGAGACCACCGGCCGGAGCTCCTCGATGCGCTTCGGAGTGAACTCTCGAAAGATGAGTTGCCGCAAACGGCGGTGCTCCGGGGGTTCGAGCATCAGCAACGACCACTGTTCGATGTCGTAGTACGGCTGCCAGTCGTCTCGGGGTGGAGGCAGCCCGACCTCAGCGCCGGTCATGATGGGCTCGGGAACCCGGCCAAGCCGCCGATCGCGAAGTGCTCTGAACACGTCTTCGTAGCGCGTGAGGAACCAGCGGTGCATCCCCGACTCATCGCGTTGATCGAACAGGGCGGTTTGCTCGCGCACAGTGTTCAGTGTCGGATACGGATCCTCGAGAAAGCTCGAATCGGAAAAGTCAATCATGGCAAGCGCCACGGTAGACGCGGAAGGGCCGCCGCGTCACACGGCGGCCCATCGGTCGATTGCGTGCTATTTCTCGGGCTCGACGATCGGACCGTCGTAGGCGCCCTTGAGGAGTTTCTCGAGCGTCGAGCGGGCAGAGGCGCGTTTCGCGTAACCCTGGCTCGCCGCCACGATCTGACCGTTCGAGGCCTTCACACGGAATGCCCACTTGCCGTTCTTCTGTTGGTACAGCTCACCCTTACCGGCCATGCGTGTCCCCTCCTTGTCTGTGGAACCACCCGCACCCTAGCTCGCGAAATCCTCCGGTACCGTTCTTCGCCCATGTCGGGCGCCTACTTGTCCGGTTTCGCATCAAGGTTGAGCGACGCCGAGTTGATGCAGTAGCGCAGACCTGTTGGGTTGGGGCCATCGTCGAACACGTGCCCGAGGTGGGCCCCGCAATTCGAGCAGACCACTTCGGTTCGCACGCTCAGGAGGCTCCGGTCGTCTTTCGTATCGACGACCGACTCCTCAGTCGGCTCGTAGAAACTTGGCCAGCCGCTCCCAGAGTCATACTTCGTATCGCTCGAGAAAAGCTCGGCGTCGCACACCACGCACCGATACGTCCCGGAGTCCTTGGTGTCCCAGTACTCCCCGGTGAAGGCCCGTTCCGTCCCTGCTTCCTGCGTGACATGCAATTGCATCGGGGTCAGCTTCTCAAAGAGGTCGTCATTCTTGTTATTGCTCATGAAGGCGAGGCTACTCCCGTGGTGTCTTCATCGTGACGCGTCCTCGGCCTGCGAACCGGAACGGCGGGTGACCGCGCTTGGTGTGCCGCGACGAGATCGCCGCCCCTGGGCGCTAGCGTCAGGGCATGGACGAGATTGCAATCGATGCAGCCTTCGGAACGCTTGTCGCGAACCGGCGCCGATGGGCTCGGCTACCCGTCTCCACGAAGATATTCGCGCTCGACGAGATCCGTAGGCGCGTCGGCGATGTCGCCGAGGACTGGGTCAGCGCCGCGGTGCGGGGCAAGGACATCCCGTCCGATTCTCCCCAGGTCGGTGAGGAGTGGACCTCCGGGCCCTACGCCGTCGCCTCGGCGGCCGCCGCGCTCGCCCAGACGTTGCGCCGCCTTGAAGATGGGAAGCCGGTGCTCGCGGGGATCTCGAAACGCACGATGCCAAATGGTCAGGTGGCCGTGCGCGTGTTTCCCACGACGATCGAGGATCGGGTTTTCTTGAGTGGGCATACCGCCGATGTATGGCTGCGACCGGGCGTGACGCCGGAGGAGGCCGAGCGAAGTGCGGCCTCGTTCTATCGGCAGACAGATCCAGCCGGTGCGGTTGCCGTCGTCCTCGGCGCCGGGAACATCGCCTCGATTCCCGCGCTCGATCTGATGACTGAGCTGTTCGTCCACGGCTCCACTGTGGCGCTCAAGCTGAATCCAGTGAACGACTATTTGGGCCCGTTCTTCGAGCACATGTTCGGCTCGCTCATCGAGGGCGGCTTCGTCCGCCTGGTCTATGGCGGAGCCAGCGAGGGTGCCCATCTCACACGCCATCCCGGGGTCGACCGTATCCATGTCACCGGAGCGGCGTCTACCCACGATGCGATCGTGTATGGACACGGTCGAGACGCAGCAGAGCGCAAGACCGCCGATGAACCAATCATCGACACCCCGGTCACCAGCGACCTCGGTGGCGTTGGGCCCACGATTGTTGTTGGTGGCCGATGGTCGGATGCTGACTTGCGGCACCAGGCCGCGCACATACTTACCCAGAAGCTCCACAACCACGGTTTCAACTGCGTTGCCTGCCAGGTCCTCGTGCTTCCCGACGAATGGGACCAGGCGGACGATCTGGTCGACGAGATGCGGTCGATTGTCCCGACACTGGGCTGGCGCGGCGCCTACTACCCGGGAGTTGACGAGCGACAGGAAGCGGCCCTCAAAGCACATCCCGAAGCTGAAATCCTCACCGCAGGATCCGCCCCGGTGACGTTCATTACCGACCTCGATCCCAACGACCAGAACGAGGCTTGCTACACAACGGAATTCTTCGGCGCCGTACTCGCTGTCGTCCGGCTTCCGGGGGCCGATCCGGCGAGCTATCTCGCGAACGCTGTCAGATTCGCGAACGAGACGCTCGAGGGAAGTCTCGGGGCGAACCTCATCATCCACCCTTCGACGGCGAGCCAGTATCCCGACGCCCTGCGACAGGCGATCCACAACCTGCAGTACGGCACGATTGCCGTGAACACGTGGGTGGGTGTTGCCTTCGCGATGACGCGCGCGACCTGGGGAGGCTTCCCCGGCAGCCCCCGCAATGACATCGGCTCGGGGAGCGGGATCGTGCACAACGCGCTCATGTTGGAAGACGTCGAACGCACAGTGGTGACCGGTGCGTTTGCTCCGTTCCCGCGAACGTTGACACAACGAGTCTTCCACGCCGAGCCGCTCCCTCTGCACTACGTCACCAACAAGAACGCGGCGGTGATCGGGCAGCTCGTCACCGAGCTCGCCGTGACTGGGTCTTTCGCTCCCATCCCCAAGCTCGTGACAGCGGCGCTGCGCGCCTAGCGATTCACCGCTACGCCTGCTCGGCGGAGGGCGGCGATCACCGGCCGCAGCGGCAACCCGACGACGTTGCTGCGTGAACCGGCCACTCCCCCGACGAAGCGAGCACCCGCGCCCTGCAGGGCGTATGCGCCGGCCTTGTCGAGCGGTTCTCCGGATGCGGCATAGTCTGCGGCCTCCTCTGGTTCGACCTTCCTCATCGAGACCAGTGTCGTTTCGAAGCCGTCCTCGATTACGCGTCCATCGAGGACCAGCGCCCAGCCGCTGATGACGACATGGGTACGCCCAGCTATCGAGAGCAACATCTCGGCGGCGCCGGCTTCGTCTGCAGGCTTTCCCAGGATCAACCCATCGAGTACGACCGTGGTATCGGCGCCGAGGACCACGGTCCCGGAATCCGCCCCAACAGCCAGGGCCTTGTCACGGGCGAGGCGCACGACCATTCGGTCGGGATCCTCACCGTCAATCACCCGTTCGTCGACATCAGGGACGGTGATGGCGAATTCCGCTCCGGCAGCGCGCAGGAGAAGGTGCCGCCGGGGTGAACTGCTCGCGAGGATGAGATCAGGCATTGCGCCAGTTTCGCACGCTCCGGAACGGATACGGTACGGTCTCATCATCCGCGCGGAGGTCTGATGCGTCGCACCATCTTCGAACCCGAACACGAACTGTTCCGCAAGAGCGTTGAGCGTTTCGTCGACGTCGAGATACTGCCCAATCATGAGGACTGGAGCGAAGCCGGCATTGCCGACAAGGCGATGTTTCGCGTCGCGGGACGCCAGGGACTGCTCGGCATGGCCATTCCTGTTGAGCATGGCGGCGGAGGTGTCGACGACTATCGCTACAACGCCATCATCGACGAGGTCGTAGCCGCCTCAGGAGCGGCCGCCTCAGGGCTCTGCATCACCCTCCACAACGACGTCTGCATCCCATATTTCCTCGCCTACGCCGACGAGGGCCAGCAACTCCGATGGCTCCCCGGTCTCGCCTCGGGCGACCTCATGGCTGCGATTGCAATGACCGAGCCGGGTACCGGATCAGACCTCGCGGGCGTCGCCACCTCGGCCACGCTCGACGGCGATGCCTACGTCGTCAATGGGTCGAAGACGTTCGTCACGAACGGCATCAATGCAGATGTGGTCATCATCGTGGCCAGGACTGGTCCCGACCCGCACGGCGGCCTCACACTGCTCGTCGTCGAAGACGGCATGGTCGGCTTCGAGCGGGGACGCAACCTCGACAAGATGGGGATGCACGCGCAGGACACGGCAGAACTGTTCTTCTCAGATGTTCGGGTTCCGGCTACCAACCGCCTCGGGCTCGAAGGCATGGGGTTCGGTCAGATGCTCGCGAACCTCCCTCAGGAGCGACTCACAATTGCCGTCGGGGCGGTTGCCGCAGCCGAGGCGGCACTCGACATGACCATTGCGTATGCCAGGGAACGCACGGCGTTCGGGCGGCCGATCGGGCGTTTCCAGCACAGCCGATTCGTGCTCGCGGAGTGCAAGACCGAGGTGGATCTTGGACGTGTCTTCGTGGACCGGCTCATTGCGGAACACCTCGACGGTCGCTTGACCATCGAGCAGGCAGCCGAGGCCAAGTGGTGGACCACCGAGATGCTGCGCCGTGTCGTCGACGCGGGCGTCCAGTTGCACGGTGGATACGGCTACATGATGGAGTACCCAATCGCCGAAGCGTTCCTCGACGCGCGACTCCAGACGATCTACGGCGGCACCACCGAGATCATGAAAGAGATCATCGGCCGCGGTTTGGGACTGTGACTAGTCGCGAGTCGTCAGTCGCGAGTCCTCAGTCCTCGGTCCTCGGTCCAAGCACGACACTGCTGATGATGGATACCGATCGGTGATCGACTGATGACTCGCGACTGGCGACTGACGACCTACTCGAACGCCGAGATGCCCGTGATCGCCTGCCCGAGGATCAGCGAGTGCACCTCGTTCGTTCCCTCATAGGTGTACACCGACTCGAGGTTGTTCATGTGCCGGATGACCGGATATTCGAGCGTGATGCCGTTGGCGCCGAGCACGCTACGCGCCTCTCGGGCGACCTCGAGCGCCGACCGGACGTTCTGCATCTTTCCGAAGCTGATCATCTCGGAGGTGAGTGTTCCATCGTCGTGCTTTCGCCCGAGGTGCACCGAGAGAAGCATTCCCTGATTGACCTTGACCAACATCTCGACGAGCTTGCGCTGCGTGAGCTGGAAGGAGGCGATCGGCCGTGAGAACTGCACCCGTTCCTTCGAATAGTCGAGCGCTGCCTCGTAGCTCGCCCGTCCAGCGCCGACTGCGCCGAACAAGATGCCGAATCGCGCCTCGTTGAGACACGAGAGCGGACCCTTCAACCCCTTCACGTTCGGAAGCACCGCATCGGCAGGAAGACGAACGCTGTCAAGAACCAGCTCCGAGGTCACGGATGCTCGCAGCGACAGCTTCTGGTGGATGTCGTTGGTGGAGAAGCCGGATGTGTCGGTGGGAACGATGAACCCGCGGATGCCGTCGTCGGTCTTCGCCCACACCACCGCCATATCGGCAATGCCCCCGTTTGTGATCCACATCTTCGTGCCGTCGATCACCCAGTCGTCGCCGTCGCGTCTGGCGCGAGTCTTCATGGAGCCCGGGTCAGAACCCGAATCCGCCTCGGTGAGGCCGAAGCAACCAATCGTCTCCCCCGCCGCCATGGAAGGAAGCCACCGCTGCTTCTGCTCTTCGGATCCGAATGCCCAGATCGGGAACATCGCCAGGGAGCCCTGCACCGAGACGAAGCTGCGAACGCCTGAGTCGCCGGCTTCGAGTTCAGTGCACGCCAGGCCGTAGCTGACCGCGTTGGTACCGGCACATCCATACCCCTCGAGGTGCATACCGAACAGACCGAGCGCTCCCATCTCCTTTGCCAGTTCTTTCGGAAAGGTTCCGGCCTCGAACCACTCGGCAACATCAGGTAGCACGTTGTCGCTGACGAACTCACGAACGGTGTCGCGAATGAGGCGCTCTTCGTCGGTGAGGAGGGCATCGATCTGGAGAAAGTCGTTCGGCGTCTCGCCGCCGGGGCGAATGCTGGAGCTCATGGAGCCAGCCTAACGGTCGAATGTCTCCGGGCCGGTTCCGTCTCCCCACCACAAGGTGCGCTGCGGGAAGGCAATAGTCAGTCCGTGCTCGGCGAACGCTCGGGCGATCGCACGGCCAACCGCATTGACCGCCCGCTGCCCTTCGAGGATGCCGGGATCGTGCCAAAACAGCAGCTGGAATTCGATTGCATGGTCCCCCATCTCCGTGAGCAGCGCCTCAGGGGGTGGATCCGCAAATGTCGTCTCGCAGGCTGCTGCCGCCTCTTCGAGTACGCGGCCGGCGACGTCGACATCCGTTCCATACTCGACCCCAACCTCGAACGTCGAACGACGCGAGCCGAGATCGGTGAGGTTGGTGATCGCTTGCTCGATCACGACCTTGTTCGGGATGAACACGTGCTCACCCTCCAACGTCTCGATCCGGACTGTCCTTCCCGCCACTTCCTTGACGAAACCCGTGCCGGCCGGCGTAATGATCTGATCCCCCACCGCGAACATCGGGCTCGATTGGAGGACGAGACCGGCACCGAAGTTCTCGACGAATCCTCGACCCGCGAAGAAGGCAACGATGGCAATGATGATGATCACGACAAGAGCGGGTCCCATGTCGACGTGCAATACGCTGAGGGCATACACCACGCCGAGCAACACGATGAGCCAACCCGCACCGCGGGCGATGAGCAGGGCCCCTTCGGTTGAGAGATTCTCGAACCGCTCCAGGAGTCGTCGCAGGATTCGCCTCACGAGCCGGGCGATGAAGAACGAACCGAGGATGACCAGGAACGCCCAGACGAAGTCCCATACCGTCAGGCTCTGTGTGTCGATGATCTGCTCGACGTCTTCGGCTGTCGGGAGTCTCTGGAGCCAGAAGTTCATGCGACCGCTCCAGCGAAGAGCGCCTGCTGTCCATGACCCGCCGTGCGGCCCATGCCGGTCCACACGAGGTCATCCATGAATGCCCAGCTCGTGCGGTGGATCACGGTTGGTCCGAACGCGGCGAGCGCAGCGCGGTGCCGTGGACCCGGGTAGCCCTTGTTCCGGCCGAAGTCGAATGCCGGAAACAATGGGGCAAGCTCTCTCATCAAGCGATCTCTCGTCACCTTGGCGAGAATTGAGGCGGTGGCGATCGTCAGGGATGTCGCGTCGCCTCGTACGATCGTCTTCACGTTCGGGGAACCGACGAAGTCCCATGACCCGTCGATCAAGATGCGATCGGGTTCCATGCCGAGCGAATCGAGCGCGCGTCGTGCTGCAAGGCGCTGTGCTGCGGACATACCGAGGCGATCACATTCTCCGGACGTCGCGTGGCCAACGGCCCACGCTTCGCACCAAGTGCCGAGACGATCGAACAATCGCTCCCGTTCCCGTTCAGGCAGCATCTTCGAATCGCGAACCCGATAGACACGACGATGCTGGGGAATCACGGCTGCAGCGATGGTGAGCGGACCGGCCCAAGAGCCGCGCCCGACTTCATCGATTCCAACGACCACGCGATCACCGCCGTCCCACAGGCGACGTTCGACGTCGAGTGTGGGAGGCCGGGATCGAGCTGAAGAGCGACGGCGGGGCTTCACACGGCGAGGATACTCCGCCGCCGCCGGGCAGCGGTCAGTTGCTCCTGAGATCGGTCGGGTAGTCCGCGTACCGCGCCACCTTCCCACCTTGTCGCCGCACCACGCGTCGCCACAACGTTGCGGGACCAGGGTCGAAGACGTCGTCCGGCGACGCATCGACGCCGAACCACGATCCGACGTCCATCTCCATCTCAAGCTGGCCGGTGCCCCATCCCGCGTACCCCGAGAAGATGCGCGCCTCTTCGAGTCCATCGAACTCGCCGGGCTCGGCAGCCACGTCAACGAGTCCCACGCCCCCGAGCACCGGCCGCCACGTATCGCTGGCCGCGATACCCGGTCGGTAAGCCACACCGATCGCGGTCTCGCGTTGAACGGGTCCCCCCTCGAAGATACGGTCCGGTGGAGCGAGAACGGCCGTCCACGACGGAATGTGGTCGGCCACATTGAGATCGAGCGGACGATTGAGCACAACACCGACTGCTCCGTGCTCACCCGAGTCGATAACGAACACCACCGTACGCACGAAGTTCGGGTCAACGAGGGCTGGTGTCGCGACGATGAGCATGCCGGAGCGAAGATCGGTCATGGCGCTAGGTTGGCAGGTGCGCGATGCCGCGTCGGCGAACGGTCAGTGCTTGACCGGATCCGGGTCGGGTACCAAGGCGCCACCGGACAGAATCGACACGTGGCCGTCGTTC
>CAZONX010000007.1:0-12157 GCA_964581295.1 uncultured Acidimicrobiaceae bacterium | reverse complement strand
ATCCGGGTCGGGTACCAAGGCGCCACCGGACAGAATCGACACGTGGCCGTCGTTCCATCGGACCTCGATGCTGGTGCCGTCGACACGCTTGACAACGCCTCGGCGCGGCTCCCGACCGACCGTCTTCGTGAGGGTCTTCACTCGCTGGCCCTTGTGCATGCTCATTGCAAATAACCTCCTGTGACCGACGTACGTCGCTCCTGGCACGATCCTACGCGCAGAACCCGGATGCCGGGAGGGTCCTTCAGCCCGATTCCGCTCGTCGGCCGCCGCCCGATTCAGCCGCTATCGTCGATGCCAGGAGGTGCCTATGGACCTGTGGAGCAACGACCTCGCTCAAGGCGAATCTATTCCGGGAGATTTCGCTTTCGGTTTTCCCGATATCGCCCAGCACATGGTGTTCGGGCAAAACCGCAACCCGCACCTGGCGTGGTCGGGGGTTCCGGACGAAGCGAGGAGCCTGGCGATCGTCGTTCACGATCGCGACGTCCCGACCCGCCCGGATGACGTGAACCAGGAAGGCCGTGAGGTGCCGCCCGACTTGCCGCGTGCCGATTTCTTCCATTGGGTGCTCGTTGATCTGAGCCCCGAGCTCACTGAGATCGCTGCCGGTTCATTCTCTGATGGCGTGGTGCCGCACGGCAAGAACGTGACAGACCGTCCCGACGGCATCCGCCAGGGCCTCAACGACTACACCGGGTGGTTCGGCAGCGACCCGGACATGGGCGGCGAGTACATCGGCTACGACGGACCCTGCCCGCCATGGAACGACAGCCTCATCCATCACTACGAGTTCTCGCTGTTCGCCCTCGACATTGAACGCATCGAGGTGGAAGCGCCGTTCACCGGAGCGCAGGCGCGCGAGGCCATGGCCGGTCACGTCCTCGCGTCCGCAGTGCTGGTCGGCACCTACACGCTGAACCAGAGGCTCCTTTAGCGATTGCGGCCGGCGGTGCCTCTTCGTGGGCCCGGAGGTTGCCCGCGGCCGGTGATTGGTGGTGTATGTTCGGTCGCATGGACGTACGTCTGGCGCAATATGAAGACCTCGGCGCCATCTCGGACGTCGCAGAGTGGGCATGTGCCGAGGCGATCGGCGAAATGGTCCCGGCCGGCGTCGTCGCCCTCGAGCAGCGCCGCTTGTTCCGCAAAGCGGTGCTCTCCGAACATCTACTCTCCCGCCGGTTGCTCATCGGCGTCGCCCCCGGCGGTCATGTGGAGATGGCAGCGCTCGTCGATGACCGTCGCGACCACACCGAACTGGCGACCGTCATTGCACCGGTACATCCGTCTCAGCAGGCCGACGGCAGCGCCCTGGTCGAAGCCGTGCGAGCAATGGGGTGGACCGGAGCGCTGTCTTCGAGCGTTGCGCTGGGCAACACCGCTCATGAGGAGTTCCACGAGGCGGCCGGCTTCGCCCCCGGTGATGTGGTCGTCGACAACGTCGCAGGTCACGAGGTCTTCCGACGCGAGTGGTGGCTCGAACCTGCGCTCTCGGCGGCGGGGTAGTCTCAGCCGCATGGACTATCAAGCACTGCCGAAGGCTGTCCTGCACGATCACCTCGATGGGGGTTTGCGCGTCGCCACGATCCTCGAGTTGGCAGACGAGTACGGATACGAAGGGCTGCCCGCCTCGGATGTCGAATCCCTCGCCGCCTGGTTCCACCAGGGCCGTTCCGGATCGCTCGAGCGCTACCTGGAGGCGTTCGAGCACACCGTCGCCGTGATGTGCAGCGAGGATGCAATCCGTCGCGTCGCCTACGAAACGGGCGTCGATCTCGCTGCGGAGGGTGTCGCTTACGCCGAGGTCCGCTTCGGACCGAGTCTCCACATGTACCACGGCCTCACTCGAGAGGCGACAATCGAGGCCGTCCTCGACGGCTTCGCGTCTGCACAAACTGACACCGGCATCGTCTTGTATGCCATCGTGGCAGCGCTGCGCCACGATACGGACTCCGAAGCCGTGGTCCGGGCGGCGGTCCCCTACCTCGATCAGGGACTCGTTGCGTTCGACCTCGCCGGTCCTGAGGCAGGATTCCCAGCAGACGACCATCTCGCGGCGTGTCGACTCGCACGTGAGGCCGGTCTGGGGTTGACGATTCATGCCGGTGAGGCGGAATCGGCCGCGTCGATCTGGCGAGCGGTGGCGAAGTGCGGCGCTACCCGCGTGGGCCACGGTGTTCGTATTGCCGACGAGACCGACTTCGACGGGTCGACGATCACCAAACTTGGGCCTCTTGCGCGGCGTATCCGCGACCATCGCATTCCGCTCGAGGTTGCGCCGACGTCGAACCTTCACACCTCGGCATTCCCGAGTGCGGCAGAGCACCCGTTTGGTGCGCTGTACCGCAGCGGGTTCAACGTTTCGATCAACACGGACAACCGTCTCATGAGCGGCATCACGCTCACCGACGAGTACACGCTCGCTGCCGAAACGTTCGACCTCGGGGCAGATGATCTCTCGGAGATCACGGTGAACGCTATCGAATCCGGCTTCGGCGATTGGCCGACGCGGCGTCGCCTCATCGATGAGGTTGTTCGGCCTGGCTACGCGAGGGTCGCGTCGAGCCAGGCTGCCACTTCGGAGAGCACCTGAATCTGTTCCGGTTCGTTGTGAAGCTCGTGGCGAAGGCCCGGGTACACCTTGCGGTCGACACAGTCCAGCGTCGCTAGGGGTGCCGACGCGGACGGCGGCACCAACGTGTCTTCCGCCCCGTGGATCACGAGCATCGGCGTGTCGATCTGCTCGATCTGGTCGGCGATGCGATCCTGGGCATCGAACGACTCCCGAGCAAACCGGGTGGTGCCCTTCTGGTAGACCAGCGGGTCGTTGTCGTAGGCCTCACCGACGGTTTCGTCCCTGGATAGGTGATCGAGGTCCACCGGGTTCGGGAGCGCGAGCTTTGGAAAAACACGGCTGAGGGTCTGCGCCGCGAGTTTCGTCGTCACCGGAATGTCCGCCGAGAGCGCAGGCGCAGACACGACGGCGGCCGCAGGATGTGGCCGCTGGTCCGCCAGGTAGCAGGTGGTGATCAAGCCGCCGAGCGAGTGCCCGTACATCGCCCAGGGAAGGTCGGTGCGGACGAGTCCAGAGTTCACGATTCCTTCGATGTCGTCGAGGAAGTCGCTGAAGTGATCGACGTGGCCCTTCGTGCCCCCAGATTGGCCGTGCCCGCGTAGGTCGAAACTTGCGACCGCATAGCCGTGATCGACGAAGAAGCGGGCCACGTGGTCCCATCGTCCCGAATGCTCGGCGAGTCCGTGGACAAGCAGCATCGCGCGATGCGCCTCTCCGTCCGGTGTCCATGAGCGCGTGAAGATCTCGAGATCGTCTTCTGTTGCGAACGTCGACGTGGATTCAGGCATGTTCGACTCCTCGTGCTGCTGCGATCGCTGCGCCAACGATTCCGGCCTGGTTTCTGAGCTTGGCCGGAACGATCCGCGCTCGGGTGTCGAGCAGATGGGAGTAGGCCTCGAATCGCTTCGAGATGCCACCGCCGAACACAAACAGATCTGGCCAGAAGAGGTCGTCGAGGTAGTCCAGCAACTCGTCGACCCGGCGCGCCCACCACTCGATCTCGAGATCGCCGCGTTTGACGAGCCTCCCGGCAGCGTATGCCTCGGCCTCGCCGCCCTTGAAGATCAGATGCCCAAGCTCGGTGTTCGGGATGAGCCTGCCTTCGAAGAGATAGGCGCTGCCGATGCCGGTGCCGAAAGTGAGCAAGAGTACGACGCCGGTTTCGCCCTTCGCCGCCCCGTAGGTCACCTCGGCGAGACCGGCGGCGTCAGCGTCGTTCAATACCGTGACCGGCATTCCGAGGCGATGTTCGAGTGCGGTGGCGGCATCGTACCCCACCCAACCCGAGCCGATGTTCGCGGCAGTGTGAACCACACCATTGAGCACCACGCCGGGAACCGTGACGCCAACCGGGCCGGACCAGCCGTGGCCCGTGACTATCTCTGCGATGGCATCCGTGACCGCTTCCGGAGTAGCCGGCTTCGGCGTGGGGATGCGAATCCGATCTGCGGCGAGTTGTCCGGTCGCCAAGTCGACCGGCGCGCCTTTGACGCCGGAACCGCCAACATCGACACCGAAAACTTGCACGGTCAGGCCTCCTGGATGATGGCTCGTTCGAGGGTCGCAGCATATCGGGTGATGTCGGCCGTCGAGACGTCGCCGGTGACCTCGATCCGGACGCCGCCGGGGAGTTCGGGATAGTCGAGGACGGAGGTCACGATCGCGTCGACTCCGGTGATCGGACCGACATCCCTCGGCAGGAGCATGGTGAGAACGGGGCTCTGCGGCTTCCATGCCGGCTGGACACCGCGGATCTGGCGCAGTCGCTTCAGGAGTGCGCGTGCGCCGTCCAGCAACCGCTCCGCCGAAACGCGATCTACGGCTTCGTCGGCAACGACGAGCGTGGCCGAGGGTGCGGCAGGTCGGAGCAGATTCCACCGCCCGACGACGAGGATGGTCTCCGCATCGTTCTGTGGCTCGAACATGCCGAGGTAGTTGGGATGGCCGAGCACAACCGGGCGTGTCTCACCTTCGACGACAACGGTCTGACCACGCACGAAAGGCAGTTCCTCTGCGTTTGGCCGGTTCTTCAGATCACTCCTGATCGCCGGATCAAGGGCTCGCGAGTAGCAGAACGGCCCGTCGATGAGAGCCGCTACACGCTCGCCGATCACCGCTCGACGAACGGGAGAGACGTGATGCGGGCAGGGTGCCACGTCCCCCGTATCTCGATCTCGGCCTCGCAGTCGGCTACCACCTCAACCGACGGCGAGAGGTATGCGAGCGCGATGCCATGGCCGAGTGTGGGGCTGAAGTTGCCGCTGGTCACACTTCCAGTTGAGTTGGCACAGCGCACCCGATAGCCATGACGCGGGATGGCACGGCCCTCGGTCGTCAGAGCGACCAGCGACCGCTCGAGGCCCGCTTCCTTCTGATCGGCAAGCGCTGAGCGTCCAACGAACTCGTGGTCCCAGGCGACCACCCATCCCAGTCCTGCCTCGAGCGGGGTGGTCTCCTCGTCGAGATCCTGGCCCCACAGCGGATAGCCCATCTCGAGGCGCAGCGTGTCACGAGCGCCCAGGCCACAGGGTGCGGCGCCGGCATCGACGAGGTCACGCATCAAGTCCGGACCGTTCGCCGCCGGCACTGCGATTTCTGCGCCCCGCTCCCCGGTGTATCCGGTCCCCGCGGCGATGCACCAGTCTTCGCGATAGCGACCCTCGACGACACGGAATCTGCCCGGCATCGATCCGATCACGCGCTCGACCACGTCCGCCGATCCGGGACCCTGCACGGCGATCAGCGCCGTCTCCAAGCGCAAGGGACGAACGGTGGTGTCTTTCGAGCTGTCCGAATGGAACCGATCCAAGATGTCGTCGAAGTTCGTGCCGTTTGGCATCACCCAGAACCGGTCTTCGCCGATTCGCCAGACGATCACGTCGTCAACGACACCGCCGTTGTGGTTGAGCGCCATGCTGTACTGCGCACGCCCGGCAGCGGCTTTCTCGATGTCGTTGCAGAGTTGACGCCGGATGAGTTCCTCGGAACCCGGCCCGTCGACGAGGAATCGTCCAAGATGGGAGACATCAAACACACCGACGCTGTCGCGCACCGCCTGATGCTCGGCGATGACACCGGAATACTGGACGGGCATCTCCCATCCGCCGAAGTCCGTGAACCGCGCTCCAAGCTCGGTGTGGACGTCGTGGACGGGTGATTGGGGCACGATTTGCTCCGAGTTCGGCAACCCCATCAGGCTAGCGCCCACCCACATCCGCGTACCCAGGGTTCACAACGCCGTATTCGCCGTCCCCAGCCCGCGGAATGAACCAGCGTGATCGGTCATTCCATTCTGTGGGTTCACAACGTCGCATTCGATGTTGTGAACCCTGGGCACGCGGGATCAGAGTGCGGCGGCCGAGAGGTTGGTGACCGCCGGTGGGCCCGGGATTCTGGTCGGCGCCGCGGGCAGCCTCACATCGGTCGGCTGCTCGAGATCGTATTTCACGATCAGATGATGGAAGTCGCGCTGGTAGAAGATCTTGCATCGGACATCCGGATAGAGCGCACGCAGCCGGCGGATCTTCCCGTTCTTCTTCGTGACGAGCTTCTGATTCATGGTCGTGATCTCGATGTAGAGATCGTCGGCCGGGAGATAGAAGTCCGGACGGAACTCCCTGGTCACCGTCCCCGCTTCAGACCACCCGATAGCAAACGCTCGCGGCTCGTACTCCCAAACGACGTTGTAGAAGTCGAGGAGACGGGCGAACTCGCGCTCGCTGGAATGGGCAAAACCCACGTCATCGGCCGGTCCTGCGAGGAGATCGTCGTTCAGTGGGACGCTGCCGTGGATGCGGCCACCTCGTGCTCTGCGGCGATCGCCCGGTCCGGGAACAGGCGATGGATCTCTCCGACGAGCTCCTCCTGTACCGGCCCAACGGCAATCCCGAATACTCCCTGGCCCCCTCGGAACACGTCGACAACCTCCGACGGACTGTGGGCGGCGTAGATCGTCTTCCCGTCCGACAGGAGCGTGACATTCGACAGCGGCGCCTCGGACGCCAACTCGACTCGCAGAATTTCCATTGCTCGCCGGATCTTCTTCAACGACATTCCAGCGTCGAGCAGACGCTTCACGACCTTGAGTTGAACGATGTCGGGGAATGCGTAGAGCCGCTGGCTCCCCGACCCAGTAGCTCGCTGGAGCGACGGCGTGATGAGCCCGGTCCTAGCCCAGTAGTCGAGCTGACGATATGTAATGCCGACCAGGCTGCATACCTGCGGGGCTCGATACCCCTCGGCGACTTGGTCCAGCTTGCTGTCCACCATCTTGCGTGTGCCTCCAACGTCGCCCAGCTTACATTGATGTAATTTCGCCAGCTGAAACTACGGACGTGAAACTAGGATCGAAGCGACCGCGTTGTCAACAACCCTTGTGGATAAGTCGGCGCGTTGTCAGGACGTCGGGCCGTGCTCGAAGTCTTCGGCCGTCACGTCATCGAGGAATTCGCGGAAGCGCTCGATCTCCTCTTCCTCGGAATCGTCGTGGATCTCGACGCCTGCTTCGTCGAGAAGCTCCTTTGACGCAAAAACCGGTGCTCCCGTTCGCGTCGCGAGAGCGATCGCGTCGGACGGGCGGGACGAGATCGTCAGCTGCTCGCCCTCGCTCTCGATAACGAGGTCCGCATAGAACGTTCCCTGATCCAGGGACACCACATCTACACGTTCGATGTCCGCTCCGAGAGCATCGAGGAGAGCCTTCATGAGGTCGTGCGTGAGCGGCCGGGCGGTCTCCACACCCTCGAGCGCAAGGGCGATCGCCGTGGCTTCCGGCGTCCCAATCCAGATCGGGAGATACCGGCGACCGTCGCGCTCTCGCAGCAGAAGAATGGGGGTATTGGTGGGCAACTCGATGCGCACACCGACGACCTCCATGGGAACCCGCTCACTCATAGGGTCAGCCTATCACCGGGGGATGCGTCAACCCGCAGGCGGCGAGTTCTGCCGGAAGGCATGGCGCCGGAACGAATCCGGGTCGGCCGTCAACACCGACAGGTCCATGACCGCCCAGATCGACGGCACGTTTCGGTATTGGCCCTGCCAATCCATTCCGTAGCCGAGAAGGAACTCATCGCCGACCTCGAACCCGCGATGCTCGACGGGGACGTCGACAATCCGCCGCGTCGACTTGTCGAGCAGCGCCACCGTGGACACGCTCGAAGCCCCTCTCGCGAGCAGCATCTTGCGCAACGTCGCGAGCGTCAGGCCGGTGTCGACAATGTCTTCGACAATCAACACCGAACGTCCCTCGATCGGGACCGACAGGTCCATCGCCACCGACACTCTCCCCTCCCGGCCGAAGCGGGTCAGGTTGAGAAAATCGATCTCGACGGTGAGCGGGAGGTGGCGGCTCAAATCGGTGAGGAACGGCACCGAGCCCTTCAGCACGCCAATGACGACCGGGTCTTCCTCTTCCATCTCAGCAGTGATCTCTTGGCCGAGTTCGCGAACTCTCCCCTGGAGGGTGTCCTCGTCGATCACCTCGATGTAGGGGGCGCTCATTGGTCGCCTCCGACAATGCTCGGAAGTGCACCCTTGAGCCACTCGGTGATCAGGGCGGCCTTCGGCAGATCAGTGAGCGCCGACATTCTCCACCTTCCATCGTCGATTCTGGGCATGGCACCGAGCCGGCGCTCCTCCGAATCGCTCAGGCCGAGGTCGGCAGCGACGACACCTCCCCCACCCTGCTCGGAGAAGAACGGCCGCAGCCAGCGGTCACGAAGCCCATACGTCGAGTACGACCAGTCGATGAGCTCGCGGCTGTCGTCGAAATGATCATCGGATCCCATCACCACCGTCACCACTCGTCGCTCTCCCAGCTCGGTGACTCCGAGCAAGACCTTGTTGGCGAACGGAGTATCGCCGGTCTTCAAACCGACGACTCCGGGATACGTTCCGAGGAGCCGGTTGGTGTTGTTGACCTGGCGGCTCTTCCCCGTCGGATCCGCCGGCATCTTGATGGTCTTGATTCGGGCGATCTGTTGGATCACCGGATAGTCCAACGACGCCACGGTCAGGGTGACGAGATCGTTGGCCGTCGAGTAGTGGTCGGCGTGGTCGAGACCGTTCGGATTGGCGAAGCTGCTGTCGTCCATGCCCAACTCAGCCGCACGAGTATTCATCTTCGCCACGAACGCATCGACATCTCCGTCACCCACATGCCACGCCAGCGTGAGTGCGGCGTCGTTGCCGGAGCGCACCAGCATGGCGACCAGCAAGTCATAGATCGTCCACTGTTCCCCGGCGACCAGCCCGGCGCTTGACCCCCGGCTCGACGTCGCGAACGAAGGAACGGTGACGACATCGTCGAGGCTTGCTTCGTCGAGCACGATCATTGCGGTGAGGACTTTGGTGACCGAAGCCATCGGGCGGCGCTCGTTGAGGTTCCACGTAGCGAGCATGACGTCCGCCGTCTCGTCGTACGCCGCCCACGACTGTGCGCTCAGCTTCGGAGGTGCTTCCGGCGCGACCGGCTGAACCGGTGCCGTGACGTGCGAACCGATTGGCGCGAGAAGCGCGAGGACGAGGGAGGTGGCGACTGCTGAGATCATCGTTCGAGGAGGTTCCGAAGCCTACCCCGAGTGATACTTTCTTGAAGGACTGCCGCGGCCTGAGAGCAGTCGGCGAGGGTTTCGGCCGCTCGGTGGCGATTCTCCGGATTGCGGTGGCGGAGTAGCGGAGCGACGAGTTGTCCGAGGAGATCGGTCTGCCGGTCGGCCGACAGCCGGATCGAGCGCAGATGCCGCACCTCGAGTCCGTGACTGAGCAGACGGTGCGCCGCCCGCGCGATCGAGAGGTCGTGATCCCGAAAGACGTCGCTTCCGTCGGGGAGCTTCATCGGGTCGAGGATTCCGGCCTCCATGAGCGCCGTGAGCTGATGAGCCGACAACCCGGACGATCGCATCAATTCGGCCGGGGTCAGAGACACGCCGGAGGTGGCGAAATAGGCCTCCGGCGGCGGCCCAGCGTCGGGCACCACCGGTGACTCGTCACCTTGCTCCCATGCGGCGAGCTTCGACTTGATGACCTTGAGCGGCAGGTAGTGATCGCGCTGTTCCTTGAGCACGTACTCGATACGCCGGACATCCTCTTCGGTGAAGATCCGGTAGCCCGAGGCGGATCGACTCGGCTCCACCAGCCCTTGGCTTTCAAGGAAACGCAGCTTCGAGACGGTGACGTCGGGATACTCGGGCTTCAGGAGGTTGATGACCTCCCCGATGCTCCGTGTACGAGCCGCTCGCAGCGGCGGTGAGCTCATCAGATGTTCCCGCGAGCTACGACGAGATGGAACTTCCCGATCATGATCTCGTCACCCGGGGACAGTGCAAACGCGTCGACCCACGACCCGTTGACGTAGGTTCCATTTGTGGAACCCAGGTCCCGTAGAAGGAGGGCATCGCCGTCGGCACCGATCATTGCGTGGTGCCGCGACACGGTGACGTCTCCGAGGAAGATGTCGCAGTCTGAACCGCGTCCGATGAGCGTGTCCCCTTCTGCGAGCACGTAGGTCAATCCTGCCTGCGGCCCGGTCTCGACGATGAGAGCCCAGCCGAACGCTCCCGCCACGCTGCTGCCCGATGCGCCGCTGGCGGTGGCGTCGCGTTCGGGAGTGAAGGTGACCGTCGGATCACGTTCGACATCGGGTGTTCGCTGTTCATCGTGGCGTGCCATGGCGTCATGCTACCCCAACCCTCGACTGATCCTTGAGGGTTTCCGTGGTGCGCACACTTCGGCGGGCGCACGGAACGGTTCGGCGCAGCCTCGTCGGTAGACCAGCGTAACCGGGAGGCTCGATCAGTCCTCGGTGAATGCGCGGTAGGCGTCGGGGTCCATGAGTGAGTCGAGGGCGACTTCACCCGACGGCGCAATCCGGACGAACCAGCCGGCGCCGAACGGATCGGAATTGACGGCTTCCGGTGCGTCGAGCAGCGGCTCGTTGAGCGCCGCGACGACTCCCGACAGCGGCGCATAGACGTCGTTGACCGACTTCGTCGACTCCACTTCGGCGAAGACCTCTCCTGCTTCAACCGCGCGCCCGACATCGGGCAGATCCACGAAAACAACGTCTCCGAGGGCGTCCTGCGCATAGTCGGTGATGCCGATTGTGACCGTACCGTCAGGCTCCACCCGGACCCACTCGTGGTTCTCCGTATATCGAAGGCCCTCTGGAATCTGCACGGTTGCGCTCCTGTTGTGTTGCGGCGTGCCGCGAGTCTACTTGGCGTCGTCCGGATGCCCGCTCGTAGCGATCGCCTTCTGCATGTCGCCGAAGTATTCGAACGCAACCACGTAGTACAGGATCACCCCCGGCAGCCCGACCGCAACCGAACCCCACCACAGCCAGTCCCATCCCAGACCGTCCGCCAGGTAGAAGGTGGCGACCGCGACATAAAGCAGCAAGGTCGCGGTCTTCCCCAGCCAGCGTACGTCGAGGCGACGCACGCCCTTCGTCCATCCGTAGGCGGCCCCCACCCCGATCACGATCTCCCGAATGATGATCGCCCAACCAAACCATGCCGGAAGCACCCCAACGACCAACCCGAGGACCACGGCGACGGCGACGGCCAGCCGGTCGGCGATCGGATCGAGCATCTTGCCGACCTCGGTCACCTGGTCGAGACGTCGAGCGAGGTACCCGTCGATCCAGTCGGTTGCTCCGATGACCCCCAACAGGACACCCGCCCACGCGGTCTGCTCGATGAGAACCAGCCAGACGAAGACCGGGATAAGCAGCAGTCTGACGACCGATACCGCGTTCGGAATGTTGACGGCGTTGTTCACGGCTACGACACCTGCACGACTCGGAATCGCACCCGTGCAATCTCTTCGTCTTCGTACGACACGACGAAGGCATAGCCCTTCGCCTCGGCGAACTGGACGTTGTGAAACGGGCTGACGATCGGAACGATGCTGGTCGCGCCAGGAGGCAGGTTCGGTGGTGCCCCCACACGGAGTTTCCCTTTGGCCTCGACGTCGAGGCTGCGGCCGTCTTCATCGACGAGGCTGATGGCGATCTCGAGATCGCGGTGCCGCTCATCTGGATCGATCTCGGCGACCATGGCAAGGGTGAGGTTGCGGTGGACCACCGGAAGTGACCGCGCGCTGATGGTGTCAAAGCCGCCGCCCATCACATAGAGCTTGCCTCCCTGGACCTGCGCGGCATCCGCAAGCATTGCAGTGGTCAGTCTCACCGGGGCTCCTTCGCGTCGTGGGCCGCATGATGGCGGCTCATGGCGTCCGTCCCGCTGTCAATGTGCCGATCGTCGGCGCGAGCGTCCGCCATGACGGAACGATACCGCCTCCCGGCCCGGGACAACGACGATGCTGTGAACGCTATTGGGTCGCTCGCATCATGGCGACGAGTTGCATTCGCCCGTACGGTTCAAGCTGGGCGTCGGTATCTCGGAAGGCTTGCAAGCTGGTGAGGAGCCCGATGTCGACCCATCTGAACGACCCTGAGGTTGAGCGCACGCCGCCGAGCGACGACGTAGCCGCGGCGGATGACGACACCAACGTCGTTGAGATCGCTTCATTCCGCGCATCGCGATACGAGCGACACAGTCGATCACTCCCCCACCTCGC
>CAZONX010000006.1:52117-55948 GCA_964581295.1 uncultured Acidimicrobiaceae bacterium | reverse complement strand
TCGCTTCTTCTCTTCGCCACTGGAGGTAGCTATCTACCAATGGGTCGAGGTCGCCGTCGAGGACGCCTTGGATGTTCCCGATCTCGTGGCCGGTGCGCAGGTCCTTGACCATCTGGTAGGGCTGGAGCACGTAGGACCGGATCTGGCGGCCCCACCCGGCCTCGGTCTGATCGCCGCGGATCGCGTCGACCTGCTCTTTCTGCTCGAGACGGGCCCGCTCTGCGAGCCGGGCGGCCAGCAACTGCATAGCGCGTGCTCGGTTCTGGGTCTGGGACCGCTCGGCCTGACAGCTCACCACGACGCCCGTCGGCATGTGAGTGATCCGGACGGCCGAATCCGTCTTGTTGATGTGCTGGCCACCGGCGCCCGATGCCCGATAGGTGTCGATGCGCAGGTCGTCCTGGCTGATCTCGACCTCTTTGACATCGACTTCGGGGATCACGTCGACGCCGGCGAACGCCGTGTGGCGCCGAGAATTCGAGTCGAACGGACTGATCCGAACGAGACGATGCACGCCACGCTCGCTCTCGAAGATGCCGTACGCGTGGTCACCCTTGACCGTCAGGGTGGCGGACTTGATCCCGGCCTCGTCACCGACCATGTATTCGTCGACCTCAAAGGCAAGCTCAGTCCGTTCGAGGTAGCGCAAATACATGCGGAACAGCATCTCGGCCCAGTCCTGAGCATCGACGCCGCCCGCTCCGGCGTGGACCGATACGATCGCCGTCGAATCGTCGTGTTGGCCGAAGAACAGGGTCTCGCGCTCGAGGCGGCTGAGCGTCGTTTCCGTGTCGTTCAGCTCCTGAGACGCGTCTTCGAGGCTCTCAGGGTCGCCCTCCTCCACCGCGAGTTCGATCAAGACTTCGGCGTCTTCAAGCGCACGTTCGAGCGTCGCGACCTGCTCGATGGTCTGCTCGTGGCGGGCGAGCGTGCGCGTCACCCGCAGGGCCCGATCCTGGTCGTTCCACAAGCCGAGTTCGGAGGCTTGCTCCTTCAGGTCGGCAAGCTCAGCTTCTTTGCCCGCGACGTCAAAGGAACCTCCGGGCGTCGTCGAGCCGGGAGCGAAGGTCGTTCAGGAGGATTCGGAGATCGTTCGGTTCCATGGTGCAATGAGCGTACCCGTGACCTTGGCGTTGCACGTTCCCCTGCGGTGGCATCGAGGGGCCGCGGTCACGACTCCCGGAGGTCGATGTCGCTCACGACAGCGGTTCGGCCCCCACGGCGCCGTGGCAGCGCTTGTACTTCTTGCCGGATCCACACGGACACGGGGCATTCCGGCCAACCTTCTCACCGGCTCGCACGACCTGCTTGGTCTTCACCTGCTGCACCGACTTGGCCGACGACGTCGTCACCTGGGCGCGCGGCGCCTGTTCCTGCTGAACCACGTCGACGTGGAACATGTACCGGGTGGCGTCGTGCTTCACCGAAAGGACGAGATCTTCGAAGTACGCGTAGGCCTCGCGTTGGTACTCGACCAGCGGATCACGCTGGCCCATCGCTCGCAGGCCAATTCCCGACCGCAGATAGTCCATCTCGGCGAGCTGCTCGCGCCATTTGTTGTCGATCACCGACAGAACAACCGTCCGCTCGAGCTGACGCATGACGTCGACTCCGAACTGTTCCTCTCGCTGCGCGTACACCGCGTCGGCGTCTGCGACGTATGCGTCGACCACCTCGTCTGGTGTCAGCGACTCTGGATCAGAGAACGATGCCGGACTGATCGTCGGGTCGTAGAGCACCTTGATGCGCACTTCGAATTCGGCCCAGTCCCAGTCGCCTGCATCGCTGCTGCCGGCCATTTCTTCGACCTCGGAAGCAATGGCCTCGGCACGCCACTCCGCAAGCAGCTCATCGGTGTCGCTGCCGTCGAGGATCAAGTTGCGCCACTTGTAGATGATCTCGCGCTGGGTGTTCATCACCTCGTCGTACTTCAGGACGTTCTTACGGATCTCGAAGTTCTGGGACTCAACCTGAGACTGCGCCCGCTCGATGGCCTTCGTCACCATCTTGTGCTCGATGGGCACATCCGGCGGGATCTTGAGGCGCTCCATGATCGAAGCGACCCGTTCGTTGGCGAACCGGCGCATCAGGTCGTCTTCGAGCGATAGGTAGAAGCGCGACTCGCCGGGATCTCCCTGGCGACCCGAGCGGCCGCGGAGCTGGTTGTCGATCCGGCGGGAGTCGTGACGCTCGGTGCCGAGAACGTAGAGACCGCCGGCATCGAGAACGGCCTGACGCTGCTCTTCGATCTCGGATTCGTACTTCTCGATGGACGCTGCAAGAGCGGCGTCGTACTCGGGGTCCGTCTCGGCAATCTCATTGCGCATGAGGTCGCCTCGTGCGAGGTCTTCGGGGTTTCCGCCGAGCTTGATGTCGACGCCTCGACCGGCCATGTTGGTGGCCACCGTGACGGCGCTCGGCCGACCGGCTTGCGCAATGATGTGCGCCTCTCGTTCGTGCTGCTTGGCATTGAGCACTTCGTGTTTGACGCCGCGCTTGTTCAAGGTGGAAGCGAGCCGCTCCGACTTCTCGATCGAGACCGTGCCGACGAGCACGGGCTGACCCTTCTTGGCGCGCTCTTCGATGTCGTCCGCCAGTGCTGCGAACTTGTGGTCCTCATCGAGATACACGACGTCGGCCTGGTCCATTCGGGCGATCGGCTCGTTGGTCGGGATCTCGAGAACGGTGAGACCATAGATCTCGTGGAACTCCCCGGCCTCGGTGAGGGCCGTACCGGTCATGCCAGCGAGCTTGTCGTACATGCGGAAGTAGTTCTGCAGCGTGATCGTCGCCAGCGTCTGGTTCTCTTCCTTGATCGAGACGCCCTCCTTCGCCTCGATCGCCTGGTGGAGCCCCTCCGAATAGCGACGTCCTTCGAGTACACGACCGGTGAACTCGTCGACGATCATGACCTCGCCGTTGCGAATGAGGTAGTCAACATCGCTTTGGTAGAGGCCCTCGGCCTTCAGCGCCACGTCGAGATGGTGGATGAAGTCGACGTTCGCGTGGTCATACATGTTCTCAACGCCGAGGATCTCCTCGACGCGGGTAACACCGGTCTCGGTGACGATGACTTGACGCTTCTTCTCATCGACCTCGTAGTGCTCGTCCTTGCGGAGCCGGTCGGCGATGCGAGCAAACTCGCGGTACCACTTGCCGGTCTCGCCAACACGACCGGAGATGATCAGCGGCGTCCTCGCCTCGTCGACGAGGATCGAGTCGACCTCGTCGACAATGGCGTAGTGGTGGCCCCGCTGCGTTCGGTCTTCGGGACGCATTGCCATGTTGTCTCGCAGATAGTCGAAGCCGAACTCGTTGTTCGTCCCGTAGGTGATGTCGGCGCCGTAGGCCGGCTGGCGCTCACTCGGAAGCATGTCGGATTGGATCAGACCGACCTCGAGGCCGAGGAATTGGTGGATCTGTCCCATCCAGCTCGAGTCGCGCTTCGCCAGGTAATCGTTGGTGGTCACGACGTGCACGCCTTCGCCGGAGAGGGCATTGAGGTAGGACGGCATGGTCGACACGAGGGTCTTGCCCTCACCCGTTCGCTGCTCGGAGATCATCCCGCGGTGGAGCGCCCCTGCACCGATGAGCTGCACGTCGAAGTGCCGCTCGCCGAGCGTCCGCTTCGCCGCCTCTCGCACGACGGCGAACGCCTCGTCTTCGAGTTCATCGACGGATTCACCGGCGTCGACACGGTTCCGGAATTCGACGGTCTTGGCGGCGAGATCGGCATCGCTCAGCGGTTCAACGCTCGGCTCGAGCGCGTTGACCCGCACCACGAGAGCCTCGAGCTCCTTGAGCGGCTTGCCCTCCCCAATCCGAAGTGCT
>CAZONX010000006.1:21742-52017 GCA_964581295.1 uncultured Acidimicrobiaceae bacterium | reverse complement strand
CACCACGAGAGCCTCGAGCTCCTTGAGCGGCTTGCCCTCCCCAATCCGAAGTGCTCTTGAGAAGATGGACATGTGGTGGTGATGATACGGGTACGGAGCGGTTGTTGGCGCGCCGGGTTTGGGTCGAGTCGTCAGTCGTCAGTGCACGTGCTCGGCTTCGACGATCGTTGCACTTACAAGCGGGCGTCGATTCTGATACGACGATGCCATGTCGAACTACCGCGAACTCGAAACCTGACAGAAGGCCCACGCGCTTGCACTGCTGATCTACCGATTCGCCGCAACCCTGCCGTCTTCGGAGAGGTATGGACTGGCGTCGCAGATGCGTCGGGCTGCAACTTCAATCCCAATGAATCTCGCAGAGGGTTCCGGTCGCTCAACGGACCGGGACTATGCCCGGTTCGTCGCCATCTCAATCGGATCTGCGAGCGAACTCGACTACAGCCTGCTGCTTGTCGGCGATCTGGGCCTCGGAGATAGCCAGCTTGCGGCAGAGGCACGGATCAGGACGTCCGAGGTCAGGAAGATGCTCTACTCGCTGCGAAAGCACCTGAACGGAGGAGCGCGGCGAACGTAGTCCTGGCGCGGACTGGCGACTGGGGACTATCGACTGGCGCCTTCGTACCTGCCGGCTACGAAAGGCTGATCAAATCCTCGCGCACGGCGTACAGCACCGCTTCTGAGCGCGAGTGCAATCCGAGCTTGTCGAGGATGTTGCGGATGTGGTTCTTGACCGTGTTCTCTGAGATGAAAAGCAACGTCCCGATCTGGCGGCTCGTTCGGCCTTGCGCCACGAGTCCCAGAACTTCAATCTCTCGACCGGTGAGCACCGGCTTGCGCGATTGGAGGAGCTCCTGGTGCCTGAGGAGTTGGCGCGTTACGTCGAGCAGTTTGCCAGCCATGTTCGGTGAGACGGCAGCGCCACCGGAATCGACCGCATTGAGCGCCATGACGAGATCCTCGAACGGGGCGTCTTTGGTGACATAACCCCGTGCTCCCGCCTTGACTCCGACCAGCAAGTCCTCTTCGGACTCGCTGGCGGTGAGCAAGACGACGCTGGCTCCTGGGGCCACTGCGGTGATCTTCTCGACGACTTCGAGGCCGGAAATGCCCGGCATCAGGATGTCGAGCAGCACCAGATCGGGCTGGTGCTCCTCTGCCGCCGTCACGGCGGCTTCGGCGCCGCCGGCTTCGGCTACTACTTCGAATCCAGCATCCCGAAGGGCTGAGGCCAGACCCGCTCGAAACAGCGGAACATCGTCCACGACCAGCAATCTCTTCATGTGACTCGGCTACTCCGACTCGTTCTGGCTACTCCGGTTCAATCATCCCGAGGTCGCCGTCGCGGCGGTGGTAGAGCACGGCCTGCTTGCCTGTGTCTGCGTCGAGGAAAACGAAGAAGTCGTGTCCGAGCATCTCCATCTGCAGTGCAGCTTCCTCGACCGACATGGGCCGCATCGTGAACTCTTTCTTCCTCACAACGACGGCGTCTCGGTCACTTGCATCATCGACCGGTTCGTCGAGTGGGTTGAGGTCTTTGTGGCTGGACTTGCGGGAACGTTGGATCAGACGTTCTTTCAAGCGTCGGAGCTGTCGTTCATATTTTTCGGACGCTTTGTCGAGTGCTGCACGAGCATCGAACGCTTCGGACTCAACACGGACGATCTGGCCTGCTGCACTTGACGTGATCTCGACGCGATATCGACCGTCGGTCTGACGCGGATTGCCGCTCTCAGAGAATTCGACGTCGACGCTGGTCGTATCGTCGAAGATCCTCGATGCGTGCTCGACCTTTTCGAGGGCCATTTCGCGCACATCATCGGCGATCTCGGTATTCCGCGCATGGATCCGAACGTTCACTCGTTCTCCCTTCGATAACGAACGTGGCCCTGCTTCGGCATGGCGCTGCGCGTCAAACCAGAAACATCGATCGTTCGAGCGCGAAGGGGGGTCCGGTCTTTCGGACCGCTGGACGGTTGAACCGTCACCGCACCTCCAAGTGGGCCAACTCCTTGATTCACTCTACTCGCGCAGGTGGCCACCGCGACAAGAGTCGGAAGACCCACAAGTGCAGCGGCTGCCGCACGCGCTGTGGCGCCGGTGGTCAGGACGTCGTCGACAAGAGCGGCACCGGGCGGAACCGTGACGCCGGTGGCGCCGAAGGCGACCGAGGACCGTTCGTCCCGGCTGCGACCGGCGTGACTGCGCCACCACCAGCGGGGCTGGAGCGCGTCGATGACCGGCAAGCCGGTTCGCCGAGCGACCTCGCGTGCAAGCGCCGCGGCCGGATCGATCCCATACCGCAGCGCCCGAAGTCGGGCCCGAGGAATCGGGATCAGGGCAGATGTCGATCTCGGGATCTGCCGAGCCAGGCCTTCGGCAAGCGGTTCGGCTGCTGCAACGACCCCCCGGTACTTGAGCGCGTGGACCAGGCGTCGTGCCGCCCCTTCGTGCACGAACCCGGCAACTCCAATCATCCCCTCCCCGACCGAGACCACCGGAGCACGCCGAAGTTCAAGGCGACAAGATGAGCGCAGGGCCCCGTGACAAGGCGTCGTGCAAGCAAGGCAGAACATGAGGACACGGTATGGCGAGGGTGTGACGGATTCGGAGTCGTCAGTCGTCAGTCTGACAGTCCTCAGTCAACAGTCGCCGGCTCAAGAGGCAAGGCACTGGACCCGAGCCGCTCGAGGGCAGCACCAGGACACAGACCGAGCCCCATTCAACGGACTGGCGACTACCGACTACCGACTCGCTCTACGTTCCCTGTTCCCAGGACTCGAGGTACTTCGCTTGTTTTTCCGTCAGGACCTCGAGCGTTGCTCCCATCGAGGCGAGCTTGAGGCGGGCGACGTCTTCGTCAAGTTCACGCGGCAGCGTGTAGACGTCGGGAGCGAGGTCACTTCCGTTGTCGACGAGCCACTCGGCCGCGAGCGCCTGATCGGCGAACGACATGTCCATTACATCGGCGGGATGCCCTTCGGCGGCGCCGAGGTTCACGAGGCGGCCCTCAGCCACGACAATGATCCGACGACCATCGGCGAGCTCGTACTCCTCGAGGTTGTCACGGATCTCGCGTCGGCCCACCGCCATGGCGTCCAATCCGATGAGGTCCAGTTCGACGTCGAAGTGCCCAGCGTTCGCAAGGATCACGTTGTCTTTCATGACGTCGAAGTGCTCCGGGCGGAAGATGTGGATGTCGCCGGTCGCGGTGAGGAAAACGTCCCCGACCGGGGCTGCCTCGGCAGCCGACATGACACGATATCCCTCCATCGCAGCGGACAAGGCACGAATCGGGTCGACCTCGATGACTACGACGTTGGCACCCAGCCCCGCAGCGCGCCGCGCAATTCCCCAACCGCAGTCTCCGAAACCGGCAACGACCACGGTCCGTCCGGCGAAGAGGATGTTCGATGCTCGCAGGATGCCGTCGAGCGACGACTGGCCGGTCCCGTGTCGGTTGTCGAACAAGTGCTTGGTCGCCGAATCGTTGACGGCGACGACTGGGTAGCGGAGTACGCCGTCGGCCGCCATCGCCCTGAGCCGCAGCACGCCGGTGGTGGTCTCTTCGAGGCCACCCAGGATCGGCTGGGACGTCCGCTGACGGTGGAGCACCGTGGTGGTGTCCGCGCCGTCGTCGAACACGATATGCGGCTCCGTATCGAGGATCGCGTTGATGTGGCGGTAGAACGTCTCTGCGTCCTCGGAGCGCACGGCGTAGACGGGGATGCCATCGTCGACGAGCGCCGCGGCGACGTCGTCTTGCGTCGACAGCGGATTCGACGCACAGAGGACCACGGAGGCTCCGCCCGCCCTCAATGTGTGCATCAGCACGGCCGTCTCGGTCGTGACGTGCATGCAGGCCGCCACGCGAATTCCTTCGAGCGGCTGCTCGGCCTCGAATCGCTCGCGGATCGAGGCGAGCACCGGCATCCGGCGGTCGGCCCATTCAATCCTTCGGTGTCCTTCACCGGCGAGAGCTGGGTCGGCAATGTCGTAGTTCATGGTGTTCCTTTCGCGAGCATGATCTTGAATTCTTCGAGGTTGTCGACGGGATACGGGTCGAGATCCGCTGCCTCGGCCAGAGCGACCGATGCTGCATCTCCCACCGCGGCCAGGCTGAAGAACCGAGCAATGGCACCGACTCCCGCCGATTGGACATCGCCGATTCGACGTACCTTGCCGGAGAGCACAGTTCCAGAGAGTTCGATGCGCCGCGCAATCGCAGGGTGATCGTTGGAGTCGTGGAGGTAGACGACGCCGAATTCGCCGCTGACCTCGCGACGCCATCCTTCGAGTTCGTTGTGGTTCATCTCCGGAATCGTTCCGGAGAACGCCGGTGCTTTGGCGTTCTCATTGATCTGGGTCTTCCATCGATATGCCGCGGTCGACCCGACGCCGAGCCCGCCGTAGACGACCGAGGTACGTCCATCGAGCGCTTCAGCGATGTCCCGCCCGAGCACGAACGCTGCGCCGCTACCGTCGCCGAGGAGGTCCTCGGCGACGTCGGCGGCTTCGTTGAGGTCGCGATCCAGGTGGGGAATGTGCCCGGCTGCTGCCAGGACGGCCCCGACGGCCGCCGTCTGGTAGCCAACTGCAGCTCGCGGCTCCATGCCGCCTGGAACATCGACCAGCGGGAAGGCGCGGTCGTTTGCGACATCGGCGAGACGCCCACCGGAGGCGATGGCCGCGACTTCGAGTCCCTCGGCAATCGCAACGTCGACGCCGGACAGCACTTCTTCGGTGTTCCCGCTGTACGAGACCGCGATCACCGACGCGCCGCTGTCTGCCGCCCATGGGGGCAGCCCGTATCCGCGATGGACCACCATTGGGGAGCGCGACGCGGCACCGAGCGAGGCTACGGCAGCGGCCATGCCCGAGCCTCCCATGCCGAGCAGCACGACAGGAACGCCGGCTCGTAGCGGTTCGAGTTCGAGGTCGGTTCCCCACCGAAGCTGACTTGGCAAGCTGCAGATGTCGTCGATCATCGTCATTGGTCGCCTGGGGTCGCTTCTTCGATGAGCATCACGGGTATTCCTTCGCGAACGGGATACTGGAGACCGCAGCCTCCGCACACCAGGGCCGGCGGCTCGGGACGCTCGGTGAGCGTTCCGGCGCATGACGGGCACTGCATGATGTCGAGCAGTTGCGGGTCGATCAGATGGTCGGTCACGATCCCTCCTGGATGATCGCAGCCACGGTCGCGACGAGTTCGTCGACGGCTGCCGCATCGGGCGCTTCGGCGTTGAGCCGCAGCTTCGGCTCGGTATTTGACGGTCGCACATTGAACCAGCGGTCGCCGAGGTCGACCGTCAGACCGTCGAGACGGTCAATGGACGCATCTCGAAAAGCAGCGGCGATCGCTTCGGTTGTGGCTGCCTGGTCGGCCACGTCGTAGTTGATCTCTCCTGAGCCCGCGTACGGCTCGTACTCGGAGCGCAGTTCGGATAGCGGGCGGCCGTTTTCGGAGAGCATCTGCATCAGGACCAGTAGAGCGAGGATGCCCGAGTCGGCGCGGAAGTTGTCCCGGAAGTAGTAGTGACCGGAGTGCTCGCCGCCGAATACGGCTCCAGTCTCCTTCATGACCTGCTTGATATACGAATGCCCGACCCGGGTCCGCACCGCCGTGCCCCCAGAGGCCGCAACCCGCTCGGCGACAGCCTTCGAACAGATGAGGTTGTACACGATCGTCGCCCCCGGCTCCCGCCGCAGGAACCAGTCGGCGACCAGCGCCGTGGTGGTGCTCCCAGGGAGTGGGACCCCCATGTCGTCGATGAAGAACGCCCGGTCGGCGTCTCCGTCGAACGCCACGCCGAAGTCGGGACGCTCGGTGTCCATCAGCGCGAGGAGGTCGGCGAGATTCTCGGGACGGAGTGGATCGGCTGGATGGTTGGGAAATGTTCCGTCCGGCTCGAGATACAAGCCGATGAGTTCCGACGGAATGCGCTCAAACACCGACGGGAGGGCAATCCCGGCCATGCCGTTGCCGCCATCGGCAGCGACCCGCAAACCGGCGAACACCGTTGGATCGACCACGCTGAACAGGTGATCGATGTAGCCATCGAGAATGCTCACCGGCTCAGATGTCCCTCGGTCGCTCGCCTCCGGTTGGCCAGAGGCGGCGAGTTCCTTGACCTCCAGAAGGCCGGACTCCTCACCGACGGGAGAAGCGCCGGCGAGGCAGAACTTCAGTCCGTTGTAGGCGGGCGGGTTATGTGATGCCGTGACGACGATGCCGGGCAGGCCCATCGAACCCGACGCGTAGTAGAGCTCGTCTGTGGTGATCTCTCCGAGGTAGGCGACATCGACGCCCGCATCGTTGATCCCATCGACGATTGCTTGAGCAATTGACGGCGATGAAAGGCGGCAGTCACGGCCGACCGCAATCCGGTCGACGCCGGCGAACGCGGCGAACGCGTGCCCGATCCGCCTGGCCGTCGCCTCGTCGATCTGGGATGGATAGAGCCCGCGAACGTCGTACGCCTTGAAGATCGAGTCGAGATCCATGCCCAGGAGTGTAAGGCTTCTCGCGCGCTCGGGCGGTTGCTGTCTTTCATCCGTTCCTACACTCTCCCGCACATGCCGCCCGATCCTTCTCCGACCCTCTCGGTCGTGATTCCCGTTCACAACGAAGCCGACTACCTCGCCGGTGCCCTCGAAGAGCTCTTCGAGGAGATCGCCGACCTACCCGTGCCGATCACGGTGCTGATTGCGGAGAACGGCTCGACCGACGGCACAGCCGAGGCCGTCCGCGACCTCATGCCGAGGTATCGCAATCTCGAACTGCTCGAACTTCCGATACCCGACTACGGTGCAGCGATGCGAGCGGGATTTCTCGCCACCAGGGGCGATTGGGTGGTGAACTTCGACATCGACTACTTCTCGGCGGACTTCCTTCGATCCGTGCTCGACGTTGGAGCCGACGCTGACATCGTGCTGGCGTCCAAGCGTGCTGAAGGATCAGATGACCGACGCGGCCCCGTGCGACAGTTCGCGACGTTCACGTTCAACCAGGTGCTGCGCTTCGTTCTCTCATCGGGTGTGTCCGACACCCACGGGATGAAGGCGCTGCGACGTCAAGTGATCGACGACGTCGCCGCGGCGGTCATCTCCACACAGGACCTCTTCGACACCGAGTTGGTCGTGCGAGCCGAGCGAGAGGGGTACCGCATCGTCGAGGTACCGGCACTGGTCGAGGAGAAGCGCGAGGCGAAGACAAGCCTCGCGCGGCGTGTTCCCCGGACACTGCGCGGCGTCTGGCGGATCAGAAACAGCCTCAACGCCTGACACCGGACCGGCGCCGGCGCTCTACGCGTCGACGGCCTTGTACTCCTGCTCGCGTATCGCCTTGCCGAAGACGATGTCGCGGTACGAGGCGAACTTCGGGAGCAGGATGACGATCGACGCGGCGAGATAGACGCCGTTCGCTGCAACGGTTGAGAGCGGGCCGAAGAACGTCTCGGCGAGCCACATCGCCCCCGCCGTCCCTGCCCACGCCGCGAGATTCACGAGATAGAAGTTGGCGGTCTCGCGACCGGACACCTTGCCGTCTTTGAGTTCGAAGGTCCATGCCCGGTTGAGTAGGTAGGACATGAATGTCGTGACAGCGAACGCGGCGCTCACCGCAAGCACCGACCACCATCCGAGCCACAGGAAGATGTTGAACAGGACAAACGAGACCACCGTGTTGGCGAGGCCGACGAGGCCCACCTTCACAAATTGCCCGAATGCCTGCTTCGTCATGAAGCTCGCCAGGTAGTCCTTCATGCCGCCGCCGTCGCGGTGCGGCGCTTGTGGCGTAGATAGGCGTACGCACCCAACCCGACGAGTGCAATCAACGTGAGAGCCATACCGAGGTTCTCGGCAGATGTGTTCTTGAACTCAAGCACGACTTGCTCGCTGGTCGGGACAACCACCATCAGCGACGGTGCCGCCCGGTACGGCCCGTCGGCCCCCTCGGCTGTCCAATTCGGGAAATAGGAAGTCTTGATGAGGTGCGGCACACCCACGGCCGAGGTCGTAAACGAGATTCGGTGGTCATCCGATTCATAATCCGTCACCACACCCGTCTGACCATACGGATCCACCGCAATGAGACGATCCTCCACGGTGACCACCCGTTCCCATTCGGGCGGGCCCTCCTCAACCAGCCAATTGTCGAGATGGTCGGCGTCGTCGTACCACTCCAGCGCCGGCTCCAGGAAGTCTTCACCGCCGGCCCAGACCGCTGGTTCGACGGTCGCAACGTCGACGGGATCCGAAGGCGGAAGGGCGAAGATCGTCCACGGAGGAGCGACACCAACCTGCGCAAGACCGGCCAGCCTGGCTTCCTCCGCTCCCCGCTCGGTGTAGCTCACGTAGTAGGAGACGTCATACACGGCGAGGTGGGTGATGCCGCGCTCCATGTTCAGACCCCGATAGTTGAGCCCACGAACGGGGTTCGACGGACTCTCGCTCACTTCTGAGGCGTTCAGGAAATGGAATGGCGTCGTGAGCGATGACTCGAAGAAGAGTCCCTCCATCGACGGGTGGCCCTCACTCCAATACGGGAACAGCATGAGCGCCATGGGCGTCCCATACTTGTTCATCTCGCTGTTGGCCTCCCACATGATGCGACCCGGAGGAAGTGGATCGACGGTCTCCATTAGCGCCTGATATTCGGCGTAGTCGGCCTTGCCTTCGTAACCCTCGAAGTTCCACTTCACCCACCCTGGGACGTCGTGGATCGAGAAGATGGTTGCCACGAGCACGATGAGGCCCACGCCGAGCGACAACCCGATCGTGACGGATCGGCGCAACGGGACGCGACGAGACACCTCGAGAACGGCAAGACCGAGCGCAATGCCGGCGAACACGTACATGCCGAAATACCAATACGGAAGAAGACGGGCGTTGTAGAGGATCGTCACGCCGAGCTTGGGGAGGACGAAATAGCCAACGAGCGGCAACAACGTCAGCCATGCGAGCACCGCCACGTCGTCGCGTCTGAGCATGGTCCACAGCATGCCGACGATGCCGAGCACGAGGATTGGGATGAACTCACCGGGAAGAGGGGATCCGGGTGTGGTGTCCCCAACGATGTTGGTCACCGGCGCCCAACCCATGTCGCTGGTCATGCCGGTGAACACGCCGACCAATAGCGGCAATGCCCAGAACGCACTGATTCCGAAGCCGACCGCCCACGACGAAATGACGGTGCGCGGCCCGTTCCTGCGGAAGAGAAGGACGACCGAGACTGCAACGACGATCATCGTCGTGACGACGTGGGTCATCGCGGTCAGAGCGAGAACGATGCCAGCGAGTGGTGCGAATCGGCGGCCGAGGCGAGTGTCGCGGGTCACAAGACCGAGATAGAGGATCGACAGAGCAAACGACCAGGAGAACGAGAACTCCCCGGCCAGTGTCGACTTGATGTTCGCTCCAAAGATGGAGAAGCTCTCCATGAACAGGAACATCGACCCCGTGAGACCCGCAAGCGCCGCGGTCAGTCGCGAGAAGCCAAGCAGCCGAACAAACGCGTATGTGGCCGCCGGGAGGGCAACGAGCCCGACGATCGTCACGAGCTTGAAGGCTACGCCGTAGGGCAAGAACACGTCGAGCAGCACCGTCACCAGGGCCGGGATCGGGAAGTAGAAGTAGAGAGCGGGGAATCCTGCGTACCACGCACTCGACCAGCCGAAGATCCGGCCCGATGGCAGCAGCACGTCGCTCAATACCTGTGGCAGGAGCACATGGGCACCCATGTCGCCGCCGGTCGGCGTGTTGGCAACCAGGATCTGCGGGAACCGGATCAGAGAACCCGATCCGATCACGCCGAGGACGCCCGACATGATCAGCAAGACGAGCGCCGTCGGAGCGGCGACGAGCACGACAATCAGCCACGTCGGTATCGATGCCGCATCCGGGGCCACCGGCGGCCCGGATTTGTGCTCGATGAGAGCGGGCGCGGGCGGAGAGGTCACGGGCGGAAGGCTAGTGATCGAAGAGGGGTACGCCCGGCCTACGCCTCGCGGCGCGCCACATCGATGAGCGCGTCAAGGTCGAGTCGTACGCCTTCGCGATCCCACCACTTGGATTCGCACCGGTGGCAGGAGCAGAACACGACTTCAGAACCGTCCGGCAGCGTGAGCTCGATCTGAATCACCGAGTTCTGGCCGCACGTATTGCAAGTGAGTCCGTCGTTCATAGTCTGCCTCCCAGGTCGACATCGTAGCCTCAGACGGGCCCCACCGCCTCCGGAACATCCTCGAGTTTGCCGAGATACCTCGATCGTCGACGGCCGTCCTCGGTCCAATAGGCGTACCAGTAGGGTCCGTGCGGGCACCGCGTGCAGCTGTCCTTGCCACAGCGAACGAGCTGTTTGCGGAGCTTGACCTCGGGTCCGGAGCCGGGCAGATCCACGCCGCGCCCCTCGAGGCGAGCCTTCGCCAGGATGTAGAGACGTCGTAGTTCGTGCTCGTCCATCTCCCTGACGGCTTCGAGAACATCGCGGTCAATGGGCATTGGGCTCCCTACGCCGGACCCGGAGCGAACAGGGTCGGTTGTGATCGGCGGTCGTGGAGGACCCAGCCGACGGGCGCCGTCACCCGGTCGGCATGAGATGTGCACAGCGGATAGCGCGTTCCCGGCTCGAGAGCGCCGTCAAAATCGACGAGCCACGCCTCCCGCCGCTCATACGCGTACGTCAGGCTCGAGGTGGATGTCGATGAGCAGCGAACGCAAGTCATGGCCGCGTGACGTTAGGAGTCGGGAGGCCGTCGGCCAAGCACCCGGTGTGCCTCATGTGATCCCGGCCGATCGCAACGCCTTGCGGAACCGGCCCCGATCCGGAACGCCGGTCTGGAAGAGAACCGAACGCCCGTGGTCGTCGAGCACAGCGATCAGAGGCACGGCTTCGATGCGATATTCGTCAAACAGTCGGGGTTCGAGCTCCCATGTGACCTCGCGCACGGCCGGACCGGCCTCGCCCACGACGCTCATCGCTTCGGCACATGTCGTGCAGTCTGTCGATGTAAAGACCACAACACCCGGCCGGTCCCCCAGACCGTCGAGATCGATCGGCGGATGCGGCGGCTTCTGCCATCGAGCGATCAACCGCACCACCACGACGACCACGACGACGAGGGCGAGCACGATGGCGACCCTCACGACCGGGTTCATTCGATTCCCACGCCGCCAATGAACGCGACCCCTTGCGGGCCCGCAATCGTCACGGCGACCGACACCGGTACGTTCGACTCCACGAGCATTCCCGAATTGCCGGTCTCCGACAGCGGGGCAATCGGCACCTCGAGGTAGGTGCCGGGGGCAATGACCACCTTGTCGGAACCACCGGAAGAGACACCGAGCGGGCTCAGGGTGACCGTGGCCTCATCCCCAGTGGGGTTCAGTATCCACACCGAGGAATCGGCTCCCGGGACGATGCCGAGACCGGGTACGAGCCAGCGTTCGAGCGGATCAGGGTTTCCGGCCATTGCCGCGAGCCCTTCGTAGACCACGGGCTCCTGCGGCTCCTCGCTCTCGGTCGCTTCGCCCTCTGCCGCCGTGGTGTCGGTGGTGTCGTCTCCTGCAACCGTGGTCTCCGTCGTTCCTTCTTCATCCGGGGCCGGTTCGTCGTCGCCGGTACCGCCCCCGTCGTCATCTTCGGGCAGCACGACGTCGGTCGAGGGGAATGTCCCTTCCGGCCCGGCCTGGATCACAGCGCCCACCGGCGCGTTCGAGCGCACGCGCACGGCGTACGGAGGTTCCGCGAGATCTGCAAGGTTGATACGCACCGGCTCGAGCGGCGACACGATCCGGCCGTCTGCGTCGAGGAGTGGCCCGTCCTTCGTGTAAAGGTCGATGGCCACCGTCGCCCCAACGCTCCCGGTGTTTGAGAGCACGAGGGTCGGTGTCAAGCCGTTGACGCTGGTGACCGGGAAATCCCAGCTGGTCGATTGGCCGGTCCCCGGCCACGACGCCTCGTCAACGCCGTTGTTGAGGACCAGGCTCGGGATGACGATCCCGCTCTCGGAAGTCACGGTGAAGCTCGCGTTGTCGACGAAGCGAATGACCTGCGAAAGATCTTCGGTCACCCACGATCGGCCGGGGATATCGAGGTTCTCAAATCCCGCAAGCGGCGAACTTCCAAACTCCGTGATGGCTTCGACGGTCACCTTCGCGCTCTCGGCGAACGGATTGAACAAGTGGAGTTGGAGCGTGAACCCCTCGGCGGTGATTCCACCGACGAGGTGCCAGACCTTCGGAACCGAAACGATGCATCGATCGCCGGTCAACAGCTCGTCCGCCCACGTCGCTGTTGTCGCGACAGCCGGACCGTCGTCGAATTCGACGACGCCGGGGGATGCGCCGCGGCGGACGATATCGCCGGCATCGAAGCTGCGCGCCCCGGGTCCCCGAAGCCGAAGGGGCTGCACATCGGCTTCCTCGGTCGGGTTGGGATTCGGGAGTGTGATGGTTCCGTCAACGTCGACGACCGCCGCCAGATTGAAGGCAGAATCCCTGAGTGCACCCGCCGTCACCCACGAGCAGTACCACGCGCTGGGATCGCCGGTCGCCGCTCCTACCTCCGGCGGGAGCGTCCCGAAGTCGGGAGGCCGAACGTCTGCCGGTTCGGACTGGGCGAACGCGAGAGCGCCGACGACACCAACCACGATGATCACCAGTGCGCGTCTCATCCGAGCTTCCTCCCAATCCAGGCAAGCGCGCCGAGAGCGACGAGCCAGAGCACCGCTCCGATGGCTTGCGTTCGACGAGATCCGATCGGATCGAAATCGACTCCGGCCGAAGACACCGACACCCCATTCTCCCAATCCAGTTGTTCCCACGGCCCAGGGCCCCACCGGGCGTTCGCGTTCTCGCGTACGACAACGTCGGTGTCGAGCACGGTCACTCGCTCATACCCGGTACCAGCACGTGTCCACGTCGTGCCCGAATCGCTGACGGCGCGCAACGCCGATTCGGCTTCGTTCTCAAAGGTGATGTTCTCCAGCCCGCCGCCGAGCGGCACGAGATCGAGCTGTCCGACGAACGCCGCCTGCCACGCATCGGCAAACGGATCGCTCTCCGTCTCGGCGAGGACGACAATCCAGCGGATGCCAAATGGCGCAAGAAGCTCTCCTGCTCGTTTGGTCTCACCGTCGATGACCTGTTCGAGCGCAGCGGCGAGCGCAGCGTCACCGGCCCGAGCCTCGTGGAGGTAGGTCTCCCATGAGTCCGGCATCGGCGCCGACACAAGGCGATAGGCCCCTCCGTCAAGGATTCGTTCGTCACCCGGAAGCTCGTCCGGCGCGCCGACGACAAGGATCCGCGACATTGTCGGATCCCCGGGTCTCGCCGCGCTGAATGTGAACGCGTCGCGATATGTGTCACCGGGGAGGCCGGCCCGACCGCCGACGATCGTGACGGCCGACACCGCGACGAGCAAGACCGAAGCAACCACCGACACACCGGCGACAATCCGGCGCCACCCGCCGACTTCGCGTGTTCGGGTGATCGACTCGAACGAGGGTCCGACGATCAAGGCAAGTCCGAGCGTGACGAGCGCCAGTCCAACGCCAACGACCGCGTTTCCGAAGTCGAGGTCGGCCGAGCGCGCCAACAAGGCTCCGAACACAGCCAGGACCGACCCCCACCCTGCGACGAGGGCGAGCCGCTTCGGAGCGGCCATCAACACCGCGAGCGCGCCAACGCCCGCGATGACAGCTGTGACGGTGGGGATCGCCCAATAGGCGGTTCCATCCGAGATGAATCTCGAAAGGTCGGCCGCGCCGAGCCACGGAAAGAGCACCGGTACGGCGACCACGGCCCCTGCTGCCGAGATCCCGAAGGCTCTCCAGGCGGAGCGATCGGTCATGTTGATTGTGGCCCACACCAGGATCGCGAGCGGCGGCAACACGAGTGCAAGCGGGGCGAGTAGAGCGATGAGTCCTGAGAGCGCTGCGACACTCGCGACGCGAGCCAGACGACCGATCCAGGAATCGGGAATCGGAGCGAACGAGAATCGCATCGCCCATGGGATGAGGCCGATCGCGATCACAATGCCGACCTCGGTCTGCTGCGCCACGGCCTGGGCACCCGAGCCCGAAACATACACGACGCCGGCGAGCGTACCTGCAACGGCAGCCACGCCCCACGTGCGCAGCAGCCGAACAACGCCCCAGATGCCGAGGAGCCACGACCCGGCAATGAACACGAACTCGGCGAGGCGGCGATTGTCGAGCAGGATCGTCTGCACGGCGCCGGCGAACCCGATCAGTGGCCGCAGCGGTTCGACCGAGCCCAGGCCCGCCGGATTCCAACCGCCCGCGTACGCCGACACGGCATCAAGCCCCGACTCGACGAACGGCAGGCTGTATCCGATCGCCGGGAGGCCGACCGTCCAGATCGTGCGCGTCGCAACCAGGACGAACACAACCGCGACCGCTCCGACGACGAATGAGGGTCTACGGATCTCGTTGCCGATGGTCTCGACCGAAACGCGGTCTTCTCCCGGAAGCCGTTCCCTGATTCGATCCGAAAGCTCGGTGAACAGTGTCTTGAGCGCGATCGATCCGCTGACTTGATATCGGAACAGTTCCGCATCGCCGACCACGCGACCGCGCCGGGCCGCACTTCGCGCACCAATGGTGCTCGGCAGCTTGAGGAGATACCACGCCCAGGCACGAATCCAATCGAAGAACCTCCACCGTCCGAGGAGGAGCGACAGGAACGACTGCACCAGCCCCGAAAGGAACGCCATCGGCAGCGACCACACGAGCGTGGCCGGACCGTAGACCTTGGTCATCGCCCGCAGACGGCTGCCGCGCTCTCGCCACCGGTCGAGGCGTTCGGATTCATCGCGGTCCAGCACTTCGGACGAGGGAACGACGATGACCCGGGCACCACGCAGTCGGGCGCGTTGACAGAAGTCGACCGAAGCGGCGTATGCCGCCATCGAGCGATCGGGACCGCCAAGGCCGCGCGCCAAGTCGAGTCGCATCAGCACCGACTGTCCTCCGACCGCGGCAACATCGCGCACCACGTCGTATTGGCCCTGATCGTGCTCTTCACCATCGAATCCGGTGTATGGAGAATCGAAGACGTCGGTGGCGTACCCGACCGAGAGCAGACGCTCCGGATCGTCCAGGTCGCGGACCTTCGAGCCCGCGACCGACGCATCGAGACGCAATGCCTCGAACACGAGCGAGCCGAGAGCGTCCGGAAGCGGAACAACACCCTCGCGCACGATCCACAGGTGGCTCACATCTCCGGAGATGTCTACGACGCTGCCGATGTTGGCGCTCCACTCAACATCGTGGTCGAGGGCAATACGGCGCGCGTCGCTCTCACCGCCGACCACGATCAGACGTTGTGGTCCGTACACTTGCCTGCGGACCGCGTCGATGGTGGCTGGGAGATCTGTCCCGCGCCGCGCGAGAATCGCAGCCGCGACTGAAGTGGGCGGTGGGCCCTCCGGAGATGACATGAACCACGCCATTCAAGGCCCGAACTCAGCATATTCCAATCACCTCGTCGTTCTGCTCGCCGGCGGCGTCGGAGGAGCGCGAGCGGCGCGAGCCCTACGAACCCGACTGGGCCCCGAAGAATTGACGGTCATCGGCAACGTCGGCGACGACGATCTGATGTACGGCGTGCCGGTCTCCGCCGACCTCGACACGCTCATATACACGCTCGCGGGAGTCGAGGGACCGGAGGGCTGGGGCATCGCTGACGACACGTTCAGCCAGATGGGCCACCTGGCAGCGCTCGGGGTCGACACGACATTCCGGCTCGGTGACCGGGACCTTGCTACCTGCCTCCTGCGGGCGGCTGCGTTCGAAGCCGGGCGCTCGCTCTCCGACGCAACGGCCGAGATACGGTCCGCCTTCGGCGTTGAAACGCCGGTCATCCCTGCCACGGACGATCCGCTGCGCACCCGCGTACAGACGGCCGACGGTGACTGGCTCAGCTTCCAGGAGTACTTCGTCGAGCGCGGTTATCGCGACGAGGTCGCAGCAATCGACTATTCCGGTGCGGCCGCCGCCGCAGCGGCCCCCGGCGTCGTCGCAGCCATCGATGCAGCGGACGTCGTCGTGGTCGCTCCGTCCAATCCCCCACTCTCGATCCATCCGATCCTCGCGATCGGCGAGATCGACCGGGCGCTCCGGCGCCACCGCAGGGTTGTCGCGATCAGTCCGCTGTTCGGGGGGAAGGCACTCAAGGGCCCGGCCGACCGCGTGCTGAGCTCGCTCGGCTATCCGCCGGGGAACGCCGGCGTCGTGTCCGCATACGACGGCATCCTGAACGACTTCGTCATCGATCGTGGCGATGCGGCTGACGCCGCCCATGTGCCGCCGCCGGTCGACGTCCACGTCACCGACACCCGAATGGCCGCAGGTGAAGCCTCCGAACGGTTCGGACGCTGGTTCGAGGAGACGATGCTGTGAGCATCGAGATCCATCCCGTCGATGGGATTCCGGAGATCGCATCGGGGGACGACCTATCGGCGCTGATCCTCGCCGGCCTCGCAGCCTCCAACCTGGGTCTGGCCGACCGGGATGTCGTCGTGGTGACGCACAAGGTGGTCTCGAAAGCGGAGGGCCGGATCGAGCCGGCCCCGGACGACCGCTCCTATCGGGAACTCGCCGAACGAGAAGCCAGGACCATCTTGCGTCGCCGCGGCGATCTCGTGATCGCACAGACCCAACATGGCTTCATCTGCGCTAATGCCGGAGTCGACCGTTCCAACGTTGCCGACGGATCAGCCGTGCTCCTGCCGATCGACTCCGACCGGTCCGCTCATCGCATCCGCATGCGCCTCGAACAGAAGACGGGCGCGTCGCTCGCGGTGGTCGTCACCGACACTTTCGGCCGGCCCTGGCGACGCGGACTCGTCGACGTTGCGATCGGCGTATCCGGTCTTCCCTCCATCCTCGATCTCCGCGGGCACACGGACGCCCAGGGACGCGAGATGAACGTCACCGAGATCGCGATCATCGACGAGATCGCTGCCGCCGCCGACCTCGTGATGGGCAAGGCCAATTCGATCCCGGTTGCCATCATCCGCGGTCTCGACCTATCCGGCGAAGGCCGAGCGACAGACCTAGTGCGGCCACCAGAAGAGGACATGTTCCGATGAGTCGCCAGTCGCCAGTCGCCGGCGAGGCCCCGCGCCCCTGTTCATGTCCACTGCGCTGACGGGACTGAGGACTGAAGACTGGGGACTGGCGACTCCCCATGCCTGAGCTTCCTGAGGTCGAGGCGTATCTCCATGCGCTCCAGCCGCGGATCGTTGGCGAGGAATTGTGCGGGGTGCGCGTCCGGAGCTTCTCGGTGCTCAAGACCTACGACCCGCCGGTCGAAGCGGTCGCGGGTGCTGTCGTCGAAGGAGTTTCGCGCCTCGGAAAGCGGATCGTCCTGACCCTTGCCGGAGGCCTCCATATCGTGATTCACCTCATGGTCGCCGGGCGCTTCAAGTGGCTCGGCGCCGGGGCCCCGATCCCCGTCCGTTCCGGGCTTGCGGCATTCGACTTCGCATCCGGCACTCTGCTGATCACCGAGGCCGGATCGAAGCGCAGAGCATCAGTCCATGTGGTCGACGATCGGGGGCTTGCAGAACTCGACCCAGGCGGCGCCGAAATCGCCGAAATCACTGTGAAGGAATTCGCTGAGCGTTTCCGCCGGGGGCGGCACACGACCAAGCGAACGCTGACCGATCCGCACCTGTTCGCCGGCATCGGTGGGGCATTCGCCGACGAGATCCTTTGGGCGGCGCACCTATCACCGACGCAGATGAGCACCAACCTCGACGATGCGCAGATTGCACGGCTCCACGCCGCAGCCGTGGCAGCGCTCGCACGCTGGGCGCGGGTGCGCATCGCAGAGACCGGCGACGGATTCCCTGCCAAGGTCACGGCCTTTCACCCCGACATGGCCGTGCATGGCAAGTTTGGCGAGCCGTGCCCGGAGTGTGGTGCGCCGGTTCAACGGATCGTCCACGTCGGCCGCGAGACGAATTACTGCCCGGGGTGCCAGACCGGCGGCCGTGTCCTCGCTGATCGTGCCATGTCGCGACTCCTCAAGGAAGACTGGCCGCGCCACCTCGGAGATGTCTAGTGCAGCGTCCACCATTCTTTTTTGCTGTTCTTGCCGGTGCGTACCGGCGAGCGCCGGTCCGTCACCAGTTTCCGCAGGAAACTGCATCGTGCCGCTTGCGGCACGCGACACACCGAACGTTGGTGGACCCGGCACTAGGGATTCCTACGGAACCAGTCGATCGTCTGGACGAGGCCGTCGTCGAGGTTGGTCCACGGCTCCCACCCGAGCGCTTCTCGAGCTTCCGAAGCATCAAGGCACGACCGCCGCTGCTCCCCGGCGCGCGCTGCCGCGTGATTCGGCCGGGTCACAGAACCGACGATCCGCGCCATGCGGTCGTAGAGGCTGTTCACCGTCGTCTCGATGCCGGTGCCGATGTTCAGATAGCGTCCGCCTCCCATGAGCGCCGCCCGCCAGCACGCGTCTGCGACGTCCTCGACGAACACGTAGTCGCGGGTCTGGAGGCCGTCGCCGTAGATCGTGGGCGTCCGTCCGCTGAGTAGGTCGCTGCTGAAGATCGCGACGACCCCGGCCTCGCCGGCAGGGTCCTGCCCCGGGCCGTACACATTCGAGAATCCGAGCGAGACATAGTCCATCCCGGCGGTGCGCCGGAAGTAGTCCAAGTAGTCGTCTGCGATCTTCTTCGCCACCCCGTATGGCGAATCGGGCCTGCGGTCGATCGTCTCGGGGGTTGGGATCACATCGGTGTCGCCAGTTGTCGCTCCCCCCGACGACGAGAAGATCACTCGCTCCACGCCTGCGTCGCGAGCAGCGACGAGCACGTTGATCGTGCCGAGCACGTTGGTGGAGGCATCACCGACCGGATCGGCGACCGACGCACGCACATCGATCTGTGCAGCGAGATGGAAGACAACCTGAGGAGCAAACCCGATGAACACGTCGCGTAGGTCGGGCGATCGAACGTCCAACTGATGCAACTGCACCCTTCCGCTCGATCTCGCTGCTGCGAGACGAGACAAGGTGCCGCTCGACAGATCGTCCACGACGAGCACCTCACAGCCCTCATCGATCAGCCGGTTCACCAGGTTGGAACCGATGAATCCGGCCCCTCCGGTCACCACAGCCTTGGTCATGCTCATGTGTCCCTCCGATCCGCGGGCAGCGTAGCGACATCGTGGAGTCGCACCTCGCCGCTATGCACCTCGACGACGCCGGCGGCAGTCCTGACAAGCAATGCGCCGGTCGGTGAGATGCCGATCGCCGTGCCGGTCCCTGAGGCGTATGCGACAGCGCGGCCGATCGTGGCGCACGCTTGCTGGTATTCCTCGATGCCCCAGGCATCGGGGTCTCGCGAGATCCGCTCCCAGAATCCGTCCGCCCAGGTGGTGGCAAGGCGCCGTGGGGACGGCACCACAGCCCCATCGTCGCAGAGGGCGGCGGCACCCTCGACCGGAGCACGCCAGGCGAGGTTGATGCCACACCCGACCGTGACCCGGCCGTCTCCCGACTCAACGAGTATCCCGCCGACCTTCCCCCGCCCGACGACGAGATCGTTCGGCCAGCGCAGCGCCACGGGGATCCCGCAAACGGCAGCGATAGCGTCGCGCACCGCGAGGCCGGCCACCAGGGGGAAGCGCTGCCACGCCGAGACCGGCCACGTCGGAGTGAACACAAGCGACGAGAAGACAGCCTGATCCGGCTCGACCCAGCGACGCCCCATCCGACCCCGCCCACTAGGTTGCCGGCGGGCAACGACGAGGATCGGCGTTGCCGAATCGGCGCGCCGGCGGGCCTCGTCTTGCGTCGAATCAGCCGATTCGAGTTCGACAATCGCGTATGGTGTAGCCAATCATCCACCTCGAGGGTCGAAGCTGAGCCTACCGGGAGGCCTGTGAGCACCGAAGACCACATCAAGAAGCTGCGCATCCTGCGCGAAGAGGCGCAGGCGCCGGCGAACCAGCGCGCGATAGACCGTCAGCACGACCTCGGGAAGCTCACCGCTCGCGAACGGATCGAACTCCTGTTGGACAAGGATTCCTTCCAGGAACTCGGCATGTTCGTCAAACACCATGCCGCCGGGTTCGGCGTCGAGGACAATCGCCCTCCGGGCGATGCGGTGATCACCGGCTACGGAACCGTCGACGGGCGCACGGTGTTCTTGTTCGCTGAAGACTTCACGGCCTACGGCGGAAGCCTCGGCGCCGCAGTCGCTGACAAGATCTGCAAGGTGATGGACCTCGCTATGGACAACGGCGCCCCGTTGATCGGCATCAAAGACTCCGGCGGTGCACGTATTCAGGAAGGCGTTGCCGCGCTCCACGGATACGGCCGCATTTTCGAACGCAACGTGCGCGCCTCCGGGGTGATCCCGCAGATCTCCGTCATCATGGGACCGTGCGCCGGCGGCGCCGTCTACTCTCCTGCGATCACCGACTTCGTGTACCAGGTCAATGAGACCTCGCACCTCTTCATCACCGGCCCCGAAGTGATCAAGACGGTGACCGGTGAGGACGTCACGATGGAGGAACTCGGGGGCGCCCACGCCCATGCCACCCGGTCGGGCGTCACCCATTTCGTCGTGCCGGACGACCGATCGGCGATGGAGGAGGTCCGATTCCTGCTCTCGTTCCTCCCCCAGAACAACATGGAAGTTGCTCCGTTCTTCACGCCGCTCGACCGTCCCGATCGGATGGACGAGGCGTTGACCACGATCATCCCCGACTCGCCGAACCAGCCATACGACATGGTGGATGTCGTTGGATCAATCGTTGACGACGCTGAGTTCTATCAGGTCCACGAGGAGTTCGCTCCGAACATCATCGTGGGCTTCGCCAGGCTCGATGGCTACACGATCGGCATCGTCGGGAATCAACCGGCAGCACTCGCCGGAACGCTCGACATATCAGCATCGGAGAAGGCGGCTCGTTTCGTCCGGTTCTGCGATGCCTTCAACATCCCCTTGGTCACGATGGTCGACGTCCCCGGATTCCTCCCGGGCGTCGGGCAGGAGCACAACGGCATCATCCGCCACGGAGCGAAGCTGCTGTACGCCTTCTCCGAGGCGACGGTCCCGCGAGTGACGGTGATCACCCGGAAGGCCTACGGCGGGGCGTTCCTGGTGATGAACGCGAGGGCCGTGCGTGCCGACGTCGTGTTCGCGTGGCCGACCGCGGAGATCGCGGTGATGGGAGCGCCAGGCGCCGTCAACATCATTCACCGCAAGGAACTGCGCGCTGCAGACGAGCCGGAGGCCGAACGCCAGCGACTCATCGACGAGTACGAGGACCGCTTCAACAATCCCTACGTCGCAGCCGAACGCGGCTACATCGACGATGTCATCGAGGCTCGCGAGACACGACCTCGCTTGATTCGTGCCCTGGCGATGCTGCGCAACAAGAGGGAATCGATGCCGCCGAGGAAACACGGCAACATCCCGCTGTAGGCACACAGCGACAACCGGTCGACGATCACGGTTGCGATGGCGTTGCGCCAGTGCCTCATGGTCGACAGGTCCAATGGGCCCACGGCGCATCGCCGACGCCGAGGGAGTACCCAACCAACCACGCCGCAGCGGCGACGTTCGCCTCCGGGTCATGGGGTGACGCTCCGGCGAATCCCGCCTGCTCGGATGCGTGCGCCCACGTGCCATCGATGAACTGGAACAGGCCGGCGGCGCTGCTCCGCGGGTTGGTGGCGTCCGGGTCACCCCCCGACTCGCATTCGACGATGGCGAGCGCCTCGTCCACTCGTTCGGGCGGGAAGTAGCGCTCGATCAGCTTCTGCCATCTCTTGATCGCATCGGTTTCGACGCTGGGATCGGCTCTGACCGGATCGGGTTCCTGGCCGAGGTCGATCGCCTCGTAGGGTCGCTCACTGAGATAGGCGGCCTTCGCCGCCGCCTGTGCGCTGGCCGGATCGGCCGCCGCCGCTATCTCGAGCGCCGCGTCCATCAACGGCTCGGCGCCCGTAGCCGCCAGCACGCCGACCCGCGCGCCGGTCTCGGCGATCGCGAGGACCGTGTCGGCCATCGCGTCGAGGACATCGCCGGCTCGCTCGCGGTCGAGGTCGGTTCCGGCTGCGAATGCCTCGACAATCACAACGCGTCTCACCGCGTCGGGATCGGAAGCAGCCGGCCGGGTGTTGGCGATCGGGTTTCCGATGAGCGCGTCGGCACCGGCGTCTGCGTTGTGCGAGTGCGCGGCGGCGACCGGCCACCCGACGAGTGCGAGCGCGACGAACAACACGTTGAGAGAGCGGGGATACCGCATGGAGAAACCCATGAGGAACCGGAGGCTATGCGCGGACCTCGGATACCCGTGTCATTCGTAACCAGCCGGTCCGGATGAGAGTCCGACCCGAAACGACCAGCCGTTCTCAAGTCGACCTCTCTAGGATGCTCGCTGTGAATTCCGTCCTCATCGCCAACCGTGGCGAAATCGCCGTTCGAGTGATTCGCGCCGCGCGCGATATCGGGCTCCGCACCATCGCGGTCTACTCCGAGCTTGACCGCAATGCGCTCCACGTGAACCTCGCTGATGAAGCGTGGAACATCGGGCCTGCACCGTCGGCAGAGTCGTACCTGAACGTGGAGCGCATCCTCGAGGTCGCCGTCGAATCGGAGGCGGACGCGATCCATCCGGGCTACGGGTTCCTCGCCGAGAACGCGAGCTTCGCCCAGGCGATCATCGACGCTGGCCTGATCTGGGTCGGCCCGTCGCCGGACGCCATCGCCACTATGGGCGACAAGATCGCCTCCCGCATCGCAGCAGATCGAGCCGGCGTGGCCTCCGTGCCGGGCACGACCGAGCCGCTCACCAATGTCGACGAAGTCCAGGCATTCGCCGACGAGCACGGATTCCCGGTCGCAATCAAGGCGGCACACGGCGGTGGAGGCAAGGGGCTCAAGGTCGTACATGAGGCGGGTGCTCTCGAAGCCGCGTTCGACGGGGCTCGCCGCGAGGCCGAAGCCTGGTTCGCCAACCCCGAGGTGTACGTCGAGCGCTACCTCGAGACACCGCGCCACATCGAGGCGCAGATCATCCTCGACTCGCACGGCAACGGCGTGTTTCTCGGCGAGCGCGATTGCTCGCTGCAACGCCGCCACCAGAAGCTCGTCGAGGAGACCCCGGCACCGCACTTCACGCAGACACAACGTGAGACGCTCGGAACCGCCGCGCTCGCCATCGCTCATGCCACGGGGTACGTCAATGCAGGGACCGTCGAGTTCCTCATGGATACGAATGGTGACCTCTTCTTTCTCGAGATGAACACCAGGATTCAGGTGGAGCACACGATCACCGAAGAGGCCACGGGGATCGATCTCGTAACGGAGCAGCTCCGCGTCGCAGCGGGGGAACCACTCTCGTTCGATGCCGTGGAGCCCGCCGGTCATGCGATCGAGTTCCGCATCAACGCGGAGGATCCCGCCGCCGGGTTCCTTCCAAGCCCCGGCAAGCTCTCGACCTACCGCGAGCCGGCGGGTCCGTGGATCCGCGTCGACAGCGGCGTTCGGCAGGGCGACCGCATCTCCCAGTACTACGACAACCTCATTGCGAAGCTCGTCGTGCGCGGCCGCACGCGCGAAGAAACGATTCGACGCTCCGTCCGCGCATTGAAGGAATTCGCCATCGAGGGCGTCGAGACCACCATCCCGGCCCACCTGCGCATCCTCGAGCGAAACGAATTCGCCAGCGGCCATATCCACACTCGCCTCGTGGAAGACAACATGGATTTCGCAGACCTCGAAACCGCCGCCTCACCCGCCATCCCCGAGGACGAAGAGCTCCAAGAACGGTCGATCACCGTGGAGGTCGGCGGACGGCGGTTCGAAGTGAAGTACTGGTCGCAGGTCATCGCGACGACCGGCTCGGGGCAACGCCCCGCACCACGCCGCAAAGCTCCCCGGCTCAACCGTCAAGCGGCGAGCAACGGCGAAGAGGGTCTCGTCGTTGCTCCGATGCAGGGCACGATCGTCAAAGTCCACCACGGGGCGGGCGAGACCGTCCGCGCTGACGAACCGGTGTGTGTGCTCGAGGCTATGAAGATGGAGAACGAGATCAAGGCACCGATCGACGGGGACATCGTCGAACTGCGTGTCCAGCCGGGAGACACAGTCACGGCCGGTGCCGTGCTGATGGTCATCAAGTAGCCGACCGCAGCCGCCGGTCGATCGTTCAGCCGGCCTGACCGTACCGCCCGAACACCTCGGCCATCGTCGACGAGACCTCTCCGACCGTCGCCCCAAGGCGTAGCGCATCGCGCATTGGATACAGCAAGTTGTCGTCGCTGTTCGCTCCGGCACGAACGGCCTCGAGGACGCGAGAGACCTGGGCGTCGTCGCGATCGGAGCGGTGTCGCGCGAGCCGGGCGACCTGATCGGTTTCGACCTGTGGGTCGACACGCAGCACGTCGGGGGCTTGCTCACCGTCGATCGTGAACCGATTTACGCCAACGATCACGGTTGATCCTGCCTCGACCGCGCGTGCGTGATCGTATGCCGCATCCCCGATCTGTTGCTGCTGGAAACCACTCTCGATCGCAGCAACCGCTCCCCCGAGTTCGTCGATCCTGGCGATCAGCGCCGTTGCGTCTGCCTCGAGCCGATCGGTGAGCGACTCGACGAAGTAGGACCCAGCCAGCGGGTCAACTGTGGCCGGAACGCCCGATTCGTACCCGAGGATCTGCTGGGTCCGCAGAGCGATCATGACAGCATCTTCGGTCGGGAGCCCAAGGGCCTCGTCGTAGGAGTTGGTGTGGAGCGACTGCGTGCCGCCGAGGACCGCGGCGAGCGCCTGATAGGCCGTGCGCACCACGTTGTTGTCGGGCTGCTGAGCCGTCAGCGTTGACCCCGCCGTCTGCGTGTGGAACCGCATGCGCCACGACTCGGGTGAGGTTGCGCCCACTCGGTCGCGCATCAAGCGAGCCCAGAGTCGACGGGCGGCCCGGAATTTGGCGGCCTCCTCAAACAGGTCGTTGTGTGCGTTCCAGAAGAACGACAGGCGTGGAGCAAATCGATCCACGTCGAGGCCCGCTTTGCGTGCGGCTTCGATGTAGGCGAGACCGTTGGCGATGGTGAATGCGATCTCCTGCGCCGCGGTCGAACCCGCTTCGCGAATGTGGTAGCCGCTGATCGAGATCGTGTTCCAGGCCGGCATCTCGTTCGCGCAGTAGGCGAACACATCAGTGACGAGACGCATCGACGGCGACACCGGATAGATGTAGGTGCCTCGAGCGATGTACTCCTTCAAGATGTCGTTCTGGACGGTCCCTCGCACCTGGTCGGCTGGTACGCCCTGCTCTTCGGCAACCAGTTGGTAGAGCAGAAGCAGAATCGCTGCGGTGGAGTTGATCGTCATCGACGTCGTGACGTCGGCGAGCGGTATGCGATTGAACAGGCGGCGCATATCGTCGATCGAGTCGATCGCCACTCCGACCTTCCCGACCTCGCCCGCCGCCATGTCGTCGTCGGAGTCGAGCCCCATTTGGGTCGGAAGGTCGAATGCCACGGAGAGGCCGGTCTGTCCGGCTTCGAGCAGCGTGCGGAATCGGCCGTTGGTCGCCTCCGCGTCGCCGAAGCCCGCGTATTGGCGCATCGTCCACAAGCGGCCGGTGTACATCGAGGGGTAGGGACCGCGGGTGTATGGATAGTCCCCGGCGGTGCCAAGGGCCTTTCCGGGATCCCAATCGCTCAGGTCATCCGGGCCGAAGCTGGTTTCGCGTTCGTCACTCATGAGTACTGGGGTCCGGGGTCTATCGGGGCCTTGTTCCTATGCTTTTCCCGAGAGCGATGCTACCCGGGGCGCGATCCCCGTGGGGCAGACGTCTCCTACATCATGGATCCGAACATTCACGAAGCGCACCGGGACGAACGGATGCGGCGGCGCCTGCCGTCGTCGATCCTTCTTGCGGTCATCACGGTGATCGGGGCCGGTTGGATCGGCCTGTTCGGATTCCTCGGATCGAGCGCAGCCCTCGGGACCGTCGAAGACGTGGAAGAACGCTACTTCTGCGACGTCTCAACGATGGACCTGTCATTCCCCGACGTGTCGCGCCTCTCGAGCGTGACCACCGCCGATGGCGTCGAGCTCGGCAAGCTCTCCGAACGCAACAGCCAACCGATCACGCTCGAAGAAATGCCCGACCTTGTCGTCGGAGCGATCCTCTCTGCCGAGGACGACGGCTTCTACGAGCACGAGGGCGTGGACTTCACCGCAATCTTCGGCTCGGCGATCCGGGGAGCCGAGACCGGGGCGTCCACGATCACCCAGCAAGTGGTCAAGCAGACCTATCTGTCGACCGACCGGACGCTCGAACGCAAGATCTGTGAGGCACAGGTGGCGTCGGAACTCGAGGAACGGTACACGAAGGATCAGATACTTGAGTTCTACGCGAACTCGGTGTTCTTTGGCTCCAACGCCTATGGGGTTCGAGCGGCCGCACAGGAGTACTTCGAGAAGGAGCTCGATGAGCTCACGCTCGGCGAGGCGGCGACCCTCGTGACTCCGATCAGGAATCCGACCATCTACCACCCCCGTCACAATCCGCAGAACTCGTTCGCCGTGCGCAATCGCACGATCGATCTGATGGTGGCGAACGGGTACGCCGCGGAAGAGGAGGGAGACGCCGCGAAGAGCGCGCCCCTCGGCGTCGTGCCCCATTCGAACCGCGAGGAACTCGACCCGCAAGTAATGCTCGCCGTTCGCCGGGAGCTGTTGGATACAGACGGCTACGGCCTCGGGAGCACGTACGCGGCTCGCAAACAGGCGCTGTTCGGTTGCCCGGCGGCGGACGCAACATGCGCCGGCGGTGGCGGACTCCAGATCGAGATCACCGTCGACTATGCCCTTCAGACAGAGGCCAATCGCATCCTCCGTGCCTGGTTCCGGCCCGAGTACGAAGGGCCAACGGGTGCGATCGCCACCATCGAGAACGAGACCGGGGCGGTTCGCGTCATCGCATCCGGCGTCGACTTCGGAGACGACCTCGAAGCCGGCGAACGACCCTACGACCTCGCAAGCGGAGGTGCACGCAACGCCGGCTCGGCGTTCAAGCCGTTCACGCTGACCGCGGCACTCGAAGGCGGGGATCTAGAGGGTCGTCCAGTCACCCTCGCCTCACTCTGGGACCGGTCAAGCCCTGCCATCATCGACTGCGGGTCCCCGTGCTCGGCCGACGGCAACATCTGGACGGTCGAGAATGCCGCTGGGAACGCAGCACACGACCTGCAGAGCCTTGAGTCGGCGACCTACAACTCGACGAACACCGTCTACGCCCGGCTCATCAACGCGATCGGCCCCGAGGCCGTCGTGGACACCGCGCGGCGTCTCGGCATCACGTCGCAGTATCTGAAGGCCTACCCCTCAATCACCCTCGGCGCCGCGTCGGTGAGTCCCCTCGAGATGGCAGCGGCGTACTCGACCATCGCGAACTACGGGGACCGGCGAACGCCCTACTTGATCGAACGAATCACCGACTCCAACGGCGAAGTGATCTATCAGCACCAGGTGCAGAGCGAGTCGGTGGTCTCCCGGTCGGTCGCGGCGGCGGTCGTCAGCACGCTCGAGAAGGTGGTCACTCAGGGCACCGGCAAACGGTCGGACATCGGCCGCCCACAAGCCGGCAAGACGGGCACCGCCACGGATCACACCGACGTGTGGTTCGCCGGGTTCGTGCCGCAGCTGACCACGGTGGTGTGGGTGGGATACCCCGATCGACCGATCCCGATGGAGCGATTCACGATCTGGAACGATTCCACCGGCGAGGAACAGTCCATTCAGCGGGCGTTCGGCGGAACAGTTGCGGCTCCGGTGTGGAGACAGTTCATGCAGGCCGCCACGGCCGACCTTCCTGCCATCGACTTCCCAGAAGAACCGGCAGGATCTGACGTCTACCGTGTCGTTCCAAGGACCGTCGTTCCCGCCCTCGATGGTCTCGACGCGAAGCAGATGGCCGATGCGGTGTACGGTGCCGGTCTCCGACTCGACCGCATCGAGGTGGCATCGTCGACGCCGGAGGGTCGCATCGTGAGAATCGTGCCACGCTCGGGCACCGCGCTTCGCCAAGGTTCGACGGTCAACGTCTTGGTCTCGACCGGCGATCCCGCTCCTGCGTTGGTACCCGAACTGATCGGTCTGCCTCTCGATGACGTCACCGGGGCGCTCAACGCGTTCCGTGAGGAGAACGGCATCAGCCTCGATTGGAACGTCGAATACGTCGACATCAGCGACAGCACACGCTGGGGCGTGGTCGTCGCAACGACCCCGTCCGCAGGTTCCGTGATCGCCGACGGCGGTACGATCAAGGTCGTCGTCGGCCGGCAACCCGGCGGGTAGGTTCGGTCTGCTGGGTAGCCTCGCCGACCATGCACGACGGACCCCTCTATCGGCTGTGGTACTACGCGAAGCCGTATCGCGGGCGCATCGTGGCGGCCGCCGTTTGGTCGGTCTTGAACAAGGCGATGGACATCGCTCCCCCATTCCTCATCGGCATGGCGGTCGACGTCGTGGTACGTCGGGAAGACTCATTCCTGGCGTCGCTCGGCATCGAGGACCCACGGGCACAACTGGTCGTGCTTGCAGCCATCACCTTCGTGGTGTGGGCACTCGAATCACTGTTCGAGTATCTCCAGGCCGTCTCATGGCGCAACCTCGCTCAGACCGTGCAGCACGATGTGCGGGTCGACACCTACTCACACGTCCAAGGCCTCGAGGTTGGCTACTTCGAGAACCGTCGGTCCGGAGATCTCATGGCGGTCTTGAACGACGACGTCAACCAGCTGGAACGCTTTCTCGACATCGGGGCCAACGAGGTGATCGGTCTGGTCACGACCGTGGTGCTGATCGGCGTGTCATTCTTCATCATCGCTCCGTCGGTGGCGTGGCTCGCGTTCGCCCCGATCCCGATCATCATCTGGGGTTCATTCCGATTCCAGCACCGCATCGAGCCGAAATACGCCGCGGTGCGCGAGCAGGCCGCCGCGATCAACTCGCTTCTCGCGAACAACCTCGGGGGGATTGCGACCATCAAGGCGTTCACCGCCGAGCCGCGCGAGTCGACACGCGTCGAGATTGAGAGCGACCGGTATCGCACGACCAATGCCGATGCCATTCGGCTCTCGTCCGCCTTCTCCCCGCTCATTCGCATCGCAATCCTCATCGGGTTCACAGCCACCCTCGTGTGGGGTGGATTCCTCGTTCTCGAAGGATCGCTCAGCGTTGGGTTGTATTCGGTGATGGTGTTCCTCACCCAGCGTCTGCTCTGGCCACTCACGCGCCTCGGGCAGACCTTCGACCTCTACCAGCGCGCGATGGCATCGTCGCGGCGCATCTTCGAAGTGCTCGACACCGAACCAGTGCTGTCGGACGGACCCGACGACCCGCGACCCATCCGCGGAGCGCTTGGCTTCCATGGCGTTGACTTCTCCTACACCGATGGCCATCCGGTGCTGCACGACGTGATGCTCGATATCCCAGCGGGCGAGACCACGGCGTTCGTCGGGCCGACGGGCTCGGGCAAGACAACGCTCATCAAGCTTCTGTTGCGGTTCTACGACCCGGACTCCGGCACCGTCACGCTCGACGGCACGGACTTGACGAGGCTGGCACGCCCATGGCTCCGCAGCGGCATCGCTCTCGTCTCGCAAGACGTCTTCCTGTTCCACGGGACCGTCGCCGAGAACATCGCCTACGGCAGACCCGACGCGGATGAAGCCGAGATCAGGCGTGCAGCCGAGATGGCAGAGGCACACGAATTCATCGAGAATCTGCCCGAGGCGTACGAGACCGTCATCGGAGAACGCGGTCAGAAGCTCTCGGGAGGTCAACGCCAGCGTCTCTCAATAGCGAGGGCGCTCTTGACGGATTCGCCGATCCTGCTCCTCGACGAGGCCACCTCGGCGGTCGATAACGAGACGGAGGCAGCGATCCAGCGATCGCTCGGCCGTGTGGCGCACAACCGCACCGTCGTGGTGATCGCCCACCGGCTGTCCACCGTCCGCCATGCCGACCGCATCTACGTGGTGAGCGACGGATCGATCATCGAATCCGGAACCCACGCGGAGCTCCTCGATCACCCAGGGATCTACCGGAGCCTGTGGAATGTACAGACCGGCGCGGCAGTAGAGGGATAGTCGCCAGTCTCGCGACTGGGGACTGGGGACTGGGGACTGACGACTCCTTCCCCCCAACCAAACCTTTCGCGACCTCATCCATCCCTCTTGATCTGTACTACCTCTACTTGCT
>CAZONX010000006.1:0-21642 GCA_964581295.1 uncultured Acidimicrobiaceae bacterium | reverse complement strand
CCAAACCTTTCGCGACCTCATCCATCCCTCTTGATCTGTACTACCTCTACTTGCTATTACTTAGCTATGTCCTTCACAGCCACGGCGGCGTCCGGAACCGTTCCCCGAGACAGTGCTCGTCCTCCCACCCGTTCCGGGGTTCCCGCGCCATTTCCGGACGCCGCCGTTCAACCATCCGGACCGACCCGCCGCACCGCTACACAGCGAGCGGTCGTCGAACCTGAGGTGTGGCACGAACCACGAACCGGGTTCCCGACCCACCACCCCTACGTACGACGGTTCTGGACTGCGGCCATCGGTTCGGGGGCGGTCGCCGACCTGTTGCGTCTCGCCGTCGCCGCACAACGCGGCCGCTCCCTCCTCCTGCCGACGTCAACGGCGATCCTCGCCGGAGAGGGTTTGATCGCCTGGCATCAGGGCCGCCTGCTCGCCTCCGCGACCATTCCTCCGGTCCCCCACCGCCACGTCGAGCGCATGTCCCCCGCGCTGCGACGCGAGCACCGCACGGCGCTCACCAACTTGCCAATCGCGTCCGTAGCCTGAACACTGGGGCGGTGATCGAACAAGCCGCGGCGGCGCTGGCCGACCGAAATGACATCCTCATCTTCACGGGCGCCGGCATATCCACCGAGTCCGGAATACCGGATTTCCGAGGACCCCAAGGGGTCTGGACCAAGTTCAACCCCGCGGACTACACCTACGACCGATACCTGAGCGAACCTGGGTTTCGCTCCGAGACGTGGGGTAAGCGATTCACCTCACCGTTCATCGGTGCCACCCCCAACGACGCGCATCGCGCCGTCGCCAGACTCGCCGAGTCCGGCCGTGTCATCGGCTGCGTGACCCAGAACGTAGACGGACTTCACGCCGCCGCCGGACTCGACCCGGCGTTGCTCGTGGAGATCCACGGGAACGGCGCCCGAATCCACTGCGTGTCCTGCCACGACGAACCCGTCTTTGCCACCGTGGAACAGCGATGGGAGTCGGGAGAGGCCGACCCCTCGTGCCAGCGATGCGGTGGTGTGCTCAAGACGAAGGTCGTCTACTTCGGCGAGGACCTTCCGCGCACCGAGGCGTTTCGGGCCTGGGAGATGGCGGAACAAGCTGACGCCGTGGTCGTGATCGGATCGACCATGAGCGTCTACCCGGCAGCGTTCATCCCCCTCGAAGTCGTCGATCAAGGCCACCCGATGGTGATCGTCAACCAGGGCCGCACCGACCACGATTTCCGGGCGGCGGTGCTCGTGGACGGCCAGGCGGGGACAGTTCTCCCCCAACTTGTCAGCCGCCTCGTCGACTCCTGAGATCGCATCGACGACCCGGACCCTGACGGTCCAGTAGCCTCAGTCGCATGGAGCCAACCGAGAGCGAACTCGCGCCCGCTGCCGTCGACCTCGATGGATTCGCCGCCATCATCGATGTGCGCCGACCGAGCCATCGCCTCGTGCAGATCCCAGGGTCGGTCGGGTTCGATCGAAGCGACCTCCGAGGAATCGCCGGACTCGCAAACGACCCGGAAGCGCTGCTGCTCGTGTACTGCGCGATCGGCGAGTTGTCGCGAGCAACGGTGAGTGAGCTGCGCGAACGTGGATACACCCGAGCGTTCTCTCTCGCGGGTGGGATTCGCCGATGGGAATCCGAGGGCTGGCCCGTCGAAGCCGTCGCTGGGCACTCTCAAGATCGATACGACCGCCACGAACGCCTTGATGGCATCGGAGCGACGGGACAAGCCGCGATCCGATCGGCTCGCGCGGTCGTGGTCGGTGCCGGGGGCGTCGGTTCGCCTGTCATCCAGTACTTGGCTACATCCGGGATCGGCACCTTGACCGTCGTCGACGGAGACCTCGTCGAAGACACCAACCTGCAACGACAGGTGCTCTTTGATCCGAGCAGTCTCGGCCGTCGGAAGGCCGACGCCGCGGCCGAGCGCGTTGGAAACCTCAATCCCGACGTTGACGTCGTCGCGATGTCTGCGTGGCTCGATGCCGACAACGCACAGGACATCCTGGGCGGCCACGACATCGCCATCGACGCGTCAGACAACTTCGCAACGCGATTGGCCGTTAACGACGCGGCGGTCGCCCTCGGAATCCCGTTCATCCATGGTGCCGCCATCCGATGGGAAGGAATGGTTGCAGCCTTCGATCCGCGGGTTGGGCCGTGCTATCGGTGCCTGTTTCCCGATCTCCCCGATCGCGAGGAATCCTGCAGCATCGAGGGGGTGCTCGGCGGGGTAACCGGCGTGATCGGGTCGCTCATGGCCGTCGAATCGCTCAAGCACATCGTCGGCGCTCCAGAGCGGCTCATCGACCGGTTGATCACGTACGACGGACGCTCGGCGTCGTTCGCCTCACTGCGCATCGAACGATCGGCGGCTTGCCCTCTGGGGCACTAGGAGTGCGTCGAACAATGCATCTCCTCCATCTCAACGACCAGGCATCACCACTCGCGGCGGGCGCGGTTCCGCCATTCCGACACAAGGAGTGGCGAAGCCGGGGCCTTGCGCCTGGCGTGCCTGGCCGCCGATCTGGGCAACGGCACTGTCCAACACACTCCTAGTCGACGATCGGCCGGTGCGGCGCCTGCACGAACGGCTTCATTGCGACGGCGGCCTCCACGTTGCCACCCGCCGGTGACGGGGGAGGTGCAGGGCTATCGGGTGCCGGTGCCGCCGGAGCACGAGGCGAGGTTGGCGCGGCGGGAGGGCTTGCTGGCTCGAGCGGCACGGTCGTGGTCGTCGGCTCATCGGGCACCACCGGGAGTGGGGCCGTCGTCGTCGTGGTCGTCGGCGGGGCCGTCGTCGTAGTCGTGGTCGTTGTCGGAGGCGCTGAGGAGCCCTTCTTCATGAAAATGACGGTCACCCAGATCTGATCGCCATCCATCGCGACACCGACACCGACATAGTTGAAGTCACCAAGGATGTTGCGCCGGTGTCCGGAAGAGTTCATGAATGCCGTGTGCAAGGCGTTGACTGATGGCCCCACTCCGACGTTCTCCCCGAGACCTTCCCATCCCGACGCGACCGACCCGAGGTTGCTCGTGTGGTAGATCTGGCCCGCCGCCATCATCTCAGCGCTGTGCGCACGGGCATCGGGTACCAGATCGGAGTGGCTGCTCACCGGCGGCAGGCCCGCAGCGGCCCGAGAGGCATTGATCTCGGAAACGAAGGCGCCCTCGGTCCCGGCGTGTGCGGGAATGGCCAAACCGACGGTCATCACAACAATCGCCATGATGACGATCGAGACCTGGCGGATGGTGCGCATCGGTTCCCCCGAACACAGAGAGCAGTTGGCTACTACTCTCTGTATCGGGCAAACCGCTTGGCGGCTTTATGCTTTCGTCGCCATTTCGCGAGCCAGTTCGACGAGCGTCCGCACTGCAAAACCCGTGCCCCCGGCCGATATGTAGTGCTCGGCCTTGTCGGCTCGTGCAGGTCCGGCAATGTCGAGGTGGACCCAGGGCCGGTCGTCGACGAACTCGGAGAGGAACAGCGCAGCGGTGATCGCTCCGCCGTAGCGAGTCCCGATGTTCTTGATGTCGGCGATCGTCGACTTCAGTTGGTCCCGGTAGGAACGTTCGAAGGGCATGGTCCACATCGGCTCGCCGCAGAACCTGGCGGCGGCTTCAACCGCTGCCACGGCGTCGTCGTCGTTGCCAAAGATGGCGCCGACGGTCGGGCCGAGCGCGACCTTGGCTGCGCCGGTCAACGTGGCGATGTCGACGATGAGGTCGGGTTCCGACTCAACGGCGATCCCGAGTCCATCGGCAAGGACCAGGCGGCCTTCCGCGTCCGTGTTGAGAACCTCGACGGTCTTGCCGCGATAGGCGGTGAATACGTCCCCCGGTCGCTGCGCTGCGCCACCGGTCATGTTCTCAGACAGCGGAGCCACCCCCAGGACGCGAATCGGCAACCCGATCTCGGCGATGGCCTGCATCGCTCCGTAGACCGTTGCGGCTCCGGTCATATCCGTCTTCATGGCCTCCATCGCCGCCGCCGGCTTCAGCGAGAGACCACCTGAATCGAACACGATGCCCTTGCCGACGAACGAGACCGATGCAACGGCGTCGGCCGGCTCATACCGAAGGATGACCATGCGGGGTGGGTTCGTGGCACCGGAACCGACGGCGATCAAGCCACCGTATCCCCGCTCTGCCGATTCAACCTCGTCGACAATCTCCACGGAGATCTGATCGTTGAGGCCGAGTGCAATCTCGGCGAGCGCCGCGGGCGGCTTGTCGACCGCCGGCCGATTGATGAGGTCGCGGGCAAGATTGACACCGCGGGCGACGGCGGTCGCACGCGCGATAGCGTCGGCCGTCTCCGGCGCGGCGTCGAGTAGCTCGAGCCGTTCGTTAATCCGTGCCTTCGGCTCGCTGCGGTACTCGTCGAATCGGTAGGCGCCCAAGAGGTAGCCGACGGTCACTGCTTCAGGAGCGCCGTCGATCTCAACCGAACCGAGCGTGGTCGCCACACAGCGATAGGGCCCGGCGAAGCGCCCAACCAATCCGGCAGCCCTGCGCAGGGTCTCGGCGTCTGCGTCATCGCCGAGGCCGACGAACAGAACCTCGCGGCACGGAAGCGATCCACCTGGGACCGCCACCGACTGGCCCGTCTTGCCCGTGAACTCCCGGGCCTCGAAGAACCCGTCCAGCCACGATCCAAGGGTATCGACGATGGTCTCAGCGCCCGGACCCCACACGAGGTCGGTGAATACCGGCACCACCAGCAGGTCGACCTCGTCCTCAAGCATCGGTCTACCTGGGACAACTTCAATCATTCTTCATCTCCTCGTGTCGGGGTCCATTCGCGCTCCACGGCGCGCGCAAGCATGTAGAGGTAGTCGGCGAGACGATTCAGGTAGGGAACGACCAGCGAATCGGCGTCGTCGGCGCAGTGGGCAACGGCGGCCCGCTCGGCGCGACGCACGACGGTGCGGGCAACGTCGATCGACGCTGCCACGGGATCGCCGCCGGGAACCACAAACTCGGTAGGCATGCCAACTTCGGCTTCGATGCGGTCGATGCGCGCCTCGAGCCCTTCGATCATCGACACCTCGACAAGGCTGATGCCCGGCTCGAGGCGCCGTCGCTGAGCAGGGTCGGTGGCGAGTTCGGCAGCAACCACGAACAGCTCGCGCTGAACGGCGAGCACGGCCTCGGCCACATCGCTCTCGGCCAGGGACCTCGCCACACCGAGTTGCGAGACCGCTTCATCGACCGTCCCATAGGCCTCAGGCCCGGTCGCGTCCTTCGCGACTCGTCCTCCGAGGAACAAACCCGTGGTGCCGTCGTCGCCGCGACGGGTGTAGATGCGCATGGCACGGAGATTAGGCCGCGCCGATCCCTCAGAAGCCCCCTGCGACCAGGGAGCGCCCAACGGTCACAACGCCGAAGGCAACGAGGACGGCGAGATATGAGAGACCGGTCGCGGCCATCACACCCGAGTAGCGGGGCTCGCGAAGCGATCCCCACACTCCCGCCATCAGCACGCCGCAGAATCCGACCATCGCCAGGTAGACGAAGCCGAACGCGGCATCGGGCCCGGTGAGGACCAACGACCTGGACGCGACCACGATCGTGAGCTCTGCCACGAGTCCGAGGACGGCAATCGCGTCGAGCGTGATCAGCGACCATCGAGGAAGGGTCGGGTCAACGAGGAACCAGTGACCAAGCAGCATCTCCGTGGAGATCGCACCGAGAAGGACAACGCCGGCTACAAGCAAAGCGATGGCCACAAAGTGCTGTTCCCAGACCGAAGCTGCAAACAGGCAGGCAGCCGCAGCGAATGCGAGGCTCGACGCGATCGGCCATCTCGCTGCGGCAGCGCCGACCAGTGCCGCGAGCACACCGACCCAGGCGATACGCCCTGCGCCGGCAGCGGCGCTGAGTGCTCCGGCCACGGCAACAACGGCTCCGGTGAGCCACACATATCCGCGGCCAACCACCCGCCACCAGGCAACCAGCGCTCCCCCAGCGGCAAGCCCCGAAGTCCACGTGATCAGGATGAGCGCCGGGCTGAGGTCCACAGTCGCCGATCAGTCGGCGAGCCAGCCGACGACGCGTTCCTCGACGGCCTCGGGCGTGAGGCCCAGCTCTTGGGCGATATCGCCCGCCGGGGCGGAGAGGCCAAACCGGTCGATGCCGATTCTGAGGCCCTCGGTGCCAGTGAACCGCTCCCAGCCGAACGTCACACCAGCCTCGATCGATGCGATCGGTAGACCTCTGCCAAGGACGTCGGCCTGATACGCCGCGTCCTGGTCGAGGAAGATCTCGGCGCAAGGCATGGAGACCACTCGTGCCGAAATGCCACGGTCGGCGAGGCGGTCCGCGACCTGTTCGGCGAGCGGAACCTCCGATCCGGTCGCGACGAGGACGAGATCGGCTCCCGGCCTGCGGACGTAGGCACCCTTGGCGACCAGGCCACGGTCAGGCGGACTCGCCGGAACGGGGAGTCCCTGGCGGGTCAGAATGAGTGCCGTGGGCGTGCTCTCGGCGTTGAGCGCAAGTTCCCACGACACGGCGACTTCGGTCGGGTCGGCGGGACGCACCACGTTCAGGTTCGGAATAGAACGCAGCGCGGCAAGGTGCTCGACCGGCTGATGGGTTGGCCCGTCCTCGCCGAGGAACACCGAATCGTGGGTCCACAGCCAGATCGCGGGCGTCCCCATGAGAGCACCGAGCCGCACCGATGGCCGCATGTAGTCGGAAAACGTCAAGAACGTTGCCCCATATCCGCGCGCACCACCGTGCAGAGTGATGCCGTTCGCGATCGCGCCCATGGCGTGTTCGCGGATTCCGAAGCGCACGTTGCGCCCCGCTGGATCCGCGGGCGTGAAGTCGGACGATGCATCGATGCGACTGTTGTTCGACGGCGTGAGGTCTCCCGAGCCGCCAACGAGGCCGGGGAACGCAGCGGCAGCCTCCTGGAGTAGTGCGCCGGAGATCACGCGTGTCGCAACCGACGAACCCGGCTCGTAGTCCGGGCCGTCGAGCTGCACCTTGGCCGGGTCGAAGTAAGAGGCGAAACGATCCGCCGCTACCGGGTCCTCAGCGAACGCGGCATCGCGACGGGCGATCCACGCCGCTCTCGCCTCACGTCCATGATCGAGGCCCGAGCGGAAGAACTCGTAGACCTCGTCTGGCACCTCGAAAGGAGGGAGATCCCATCCGAGCGTGTCGCGAACCAGGTCGATCTCGTCGGCACCGAGCGGGGAACCGTGGGATCCCGATGTGTCCTGCTTGTTGGGCGAGCCGTAGCCGATATGCGTGCGGCAGCGGATGAGCGACGGCCGTGGATCGGCGTTGGCCACCTCGATCGCGGCAGCGATCGCCTCGCGGTCGTGCCCGTCGACGGCAATCGTGTGCCACCCGTATGCCTCGAAGCGCGCCCCGACGTCCTCCGTGAACGTCAGATCGGTCGTTCCGTCGATCGTGATGTGGTTGTCGTCGTAGAGATAGGTGATCTTGCCGAGCTGCAGGTGACCAGCGAGCGAGGCCGCCTCGGCCGCGATGCCCTCCATGAGATCGCCGTCGGACACGAAACCATACGTGCGGTGATCGACGAGATCGGCGCCAAATACCGAGCGCAGGTGGGCTTCGGCGATCGCCATGCCGACGCCGCTCGCAAAGCCCTGGCCGAGCGGCCCGGTCGTCATCTCGATGCCGATCGCAGGATCGACCTCCGGATGCCCGGCCGTCACCGACCCGAGCTGCCGGAACGACTTGAGGTCGTCGATCGTGATCGGGAACCCGGAGAGATGAAGCAGGGAGTAGAGCAGCATCGAGCCGTGGCCGTTCGACAGCACGAACCGGTCGCGGTCAAGCCAGGTCGGGTTGTCAGGGTCAACGGTGAGGAATCGGGACCAGAGGACGGCGGCGATGTCTGCCATACCCATCGGCATCCCCGGATGACCGGAGTTGGCCCGCTGCACCCCATCAACCGACAAGATACGAAGGGCGTTGGCTGCGGTCTGTTCAATGTTGTTCTGCACTGGAACCTCCTATGGCGCTCAGCGTACCGTTCGCGATGATGCGATCAGTCGACGAAGCGGAGTGCGCGAGATGATTGGTTGAGCCGGTCAACGCCGCCGGGGACGGCAACCACGATGTCTTCGATCCGCATTCCCCAGCGGCCCGGAAGGTAGATGCCCGGCTCGATCGAAAACGTCATCCCGGCCTCGATGATCTGGTCGTTCCCCTCGACGAGATAGGGCTGCTCGTGGGCATCGAGCCCGATGCCGTGACCGGTGCGATGGATGAACAAATCTCCATATCCAGCGTCGGAGATCACGCGGCGCGCCAACGCATCGATGGATTCGGCCGTCACACCGGGCCGAACGGCCTCAACGGCTGCGTTCTGCGCCTCGCTCAGCACGATGAACGCCTCGACGAATCCTTCGGGAGGTTCGCCCACGCAGTACATGCGGGTGGTGTCGGACCCGTAGCCCCGCACCCGTCCGCCGAAGTCGACGACGATCGCGTCGCCGCCCTGGATCACCCGATCCGATGCTTCATGATGCGGAGATGCGCCGTTGGGGCCAGAAGCGACAATCGCGAAACCTACCGAGTCGTGTCCCGCTTCGAGCGTCAAGTCTGCGACGTTTCGAGAGACGTCGCGTTCGGTCCGACCGGAGAAGCGGACGCCGCTGAGCTGGTCTGCAACCCGGTCGACACCGTGCGCAGCATCGCGCAGAGCCGCGATCTCGTCCGGTCCCTTGATCACGCGGTGTTCCGTCATCAGCGGCTCGGCATCAACAAATGTGGCGCTCGGCAGTCGGCGCTGGAATGCAAGCAGGAACGAGGCCCACATCTGATCACCCACCGCGATCGTCGCAGCTTCGGACAACCGGGCGGCAATGGCGTCAAACGGGTCCTCGGTCTCGCTCCACGGGTGTACCGAGACCGGCGTGTCGACACGCGGTGCCTCCAGCTGGGGAACGAACAGCACGGCTTCTCCGTGCGCCGGTACCACGAGCGAGGTGATGCGCTCCAGAGGGAATGCGCGATACCCGGCAAGATACGGAAGGTCGGATCCGACCGACACCACGAGCGCGTCGATCCCCCGGTCGACCATTGAGTGTTGTACCGCGGCGATACGGTCCAGGGTCATCGTGCTGCCTCCAGCGAGTCGCGGGCGTGATAGGACGATCGGACGAGCGGGCCGGCCTCGACATGCGGAAGGCCCAGGCGGTCGCCTTCTTGCGCGTAGCGCAAGAACTCGTCCGGGTGCACGTAGCGACCAATCGGGCGGTGTCGAGCCGTCGGGCGCAGGTATTGGCCGATCGTCACGATGTCGACGCCGACGGCGCGCAGGTCGCAGAGCGCCCCGAGCACTTCGTCCTCGGTCTCGCCCATTCCAACGATCAGGCCTGATTTGACGGCGCCGACCGGGTTCAACCACTTGGCTCGAGCGAGCAGCGCAAGCGATCTCGCGTAGTTCGCGGCGGTCCTGATCTCGCGTTGGAGGCGCAGCACCGTCTCGGTGTTGTGATTCAAGACGGCAGGCTTGGCGTTCATCACCGTCTCGAGGGCGTCCCGATCGCCCTTGAAGTCGGGGATCAACACCTCGACTTCGCATTCCGGAAGGCGATCGCGGATCTCTGCCACGGTCGCGGCGAAGACCCCGGCGCCGCCGTCTGGCACGTCGTCGCGGTTGACCGAGGTGAGAACGGCATGCCGAAGGCCCATCTGTTCAACTGCTTCGGCCGCTCGGCGCGGCTCGTCCTCGTCGATCGATCCCGGCTTGCCGGTTGCAACGTCGCAGAACGCGCAGGCCCGCGTGCAGGTGTCGCCGAGGAGCATCAGTGTCGACGTGCCGGCCTCCCAGCACTCGAAGATGTTTGGACATTGCGCTTCTTCGCACACGGTATTCAGCTCCATGCCGCGCATGAGCTTCTTGAGGTCGCGGAAGCCGTCGGAAGAGAGATCGGCGCGGACCCGCATCCAATCGGGCTTGTCGGGTTCGCCGGGAAGCACACCGCGGATGGCAATCGGCGTCGCGTCGGTTCGGTTTTCCGAGAACACGCCGGCCGCCACCATGGCGTCGATGTCGTAGGGACGGGTGCGATCGCGCCGCGCGAATGCACCGAACTGGATCTCGGGAGTCCCTCCGAATGCAGCGATTGCGTGCGGGACCAGGGCGTCGACCACGGTCTCCATCGGCAACTGTTCGCCCGCAAGTGCGGCCAACGAGGTGACGGGTCGGTCGGCGATACCGCACGGCACGATGTGTTCGAAGTATGAGAGGTCCGGGGCCACGTTGATCGCGAATCCGTGCATCGACACTCCGGAAGCGACGCGAACACCGATAGCCCCGACCTTGCCATGCTCGGTCCACACTCCGGTGAGACCGTCCTCTGCCCAAGCCCGTACGCCCAGGTCTGCCAGCGTTGCGATCAGCATCGCCTCAATGCGGCGGATGTGGCCGACGGCGTCCCAGCCCCGGGCGAGGGTCGGCACTTCCACGATCGGGTAGCCAACGAGCTGGCCCGGACCGTGATACGTGATGTCGCCACCCCGGTCGGTGAACACCAAGCTGGCATCGATCATGTCGAGCTCTGACCGATCCATGCGCAAGTTGGAGCCGTCTCCGTTGCGCCCCACGGTGTAGGTATGCGGGTGCTCGAGGAGCAGGAGGTAGTCGTCTTCGACCCGCCCGGTCGAGCGACCCTCCCACACCGCGCGCTGGAGGTCGAGCGCTTCGTCATATGCGACGCGTCCGAGCCAGCGGACCCGCAGCCGCGGGTCGTTTGCGATCACCTCAGTTCCTGGTCCCAATCCCAGGTCTCGAGGTTGGTGCGGATCCGGTCGAGGAACAACACGGCTGTGGAACCGTCGAATGCCCGATGGTCCCAGGTCAAGCCGAGATAGCCGATGTGCCGCACGGCGATCGTGTCGTTTCCGTCGGGAAGCGATACGACGGCCGGGCGCTTCTTGATCGTGTCGGTGGAGAGGATCGCAACGTTGGGCAGATTGATGATGGGAGCACTCATGAAAGAGCCGTACGGACCGGGATTGGTGATCGTGAACGTGCTCCCGGTGATCTCATCCGGCGTGACCTTGCCGTCTCGGGTCTTGACGGCCATCTCCCTGATATTGCGGGCGAGCCGTTTGAGCGTCTGCCCGTCGGCGTCACGCACCGTTGCGACCAGGAGACCTTGCTCGTTCAGATCGACGGCAATCCCGAGATCGACCGCTCGGTGGTCGATCCGCGTGCCCGCCTCCAAGTCGAATGAGCTATTCACGACGGGGAACGCCGCGAGGGCGTCCATGGTGGCACGGGCGATGAACGGCAGGTAGGTGAGCGAGAAGCCCTCTTCCACCTTGAATTGATCGCGTTGAGCGATCCTGACTTGTTCGACGCGTTCGTAGTCGACTTCCACCGACGTCCACACGTGGGCCGCCGTTTGCTTCGCCCGGATCATGTGTTCGGCGATCGTGCGGCGAAGGCGCGGGAGTTCGGTCGTTTCATCTTCATCGCCGGTGGTGATCGTCACCACGGTCGGAGGTGTCGGCGCCGCCTGCTGTGGTGGCTGGGCCGGCGCGGACGCAGCGGGTTGAGCCGACGCTGGAGCCGTCGGTGCAGGCTCGGTCGGTGCGGGCGTGGCCGGTGGCGTGGCCGGTTCCGGCTCGCTCACGGCAGCCGAAGTCGCGGCCGCACGACGCTCAACGTCCTTGCGCGTAATTCGTCCACCGTCCCCCGTACCCGGTACCTGGTCGAGATCGACGCCGTGCTCGGCGGCAAGTCGACGGACGACCGGCGACAGAACGGCACGTCGAGACCCGGCAGCCGACGAAGCGGCGGCCGGCGCAGCGGCCGGAACGGGGGCCGGCGCAGCGGCCGGAACGGGGGCCGGCGCAGCGGCCGGAACGGGAGTCGGAGCTGGTTCGGGGGCGGGCGGAGGCACACTTTCGGATGCTCCCGTCGGACCCATCGCGGGCGTACCGGTGGGTCCCATTGCCGGCACCGGTTCGGGCGCCGGCGGAGACGCTTCGGGGATCGGGGCAGCATCATCGGCCGATTCGCCGATCACGGCGATCGGGGTTCCAACATCGACTGTTTCTCCGGCCGGGATGAGGATCTCGGTGACAACGCCGGACGCCGGTGATGGCATCTCGGTGTCGACCTTGTCGGTGGAGATCTCAACGAGGACCTCGTCTTCGACGACTGAGTCTCCGACCTGCTTCGACCAGCCAAGAATGGTTCCTTCGGTCACCGTCTCGCCCAGTTGTGGCATCGTCACGGTCACGGACATCGCTACGTGCTCCTTCGTCTGCAGTGGGTTGTGATCGTCGTCAATGGAGTGGGCGTCCCGCCGCGGCAAGCAGTGTTTCGCCGATCCCTTCGGAAATCGTTGGATGGGCATGGATGAACGCGGCGGCCTCGGCGGGAAGCGCTTCCCACCCGACTGCGTACATCAGTTCGTGGATGATCTCTCCGGCAATGGGATCCACGACGGTCGCTCCGATGATCGGACCGTCCTTTTCGGCAACGATCTTCACCATTCCCCCGGTCTCGCCGTGGATAATGGCGCGACCGACGCCGCGCATCCCGTGGTCGGTCACCTCAATTTCAATGCCGCGTTCGATCGCCTGGGCTTCTGTGAGACCAACCGATGCCGCCTCGGGATGGGTATAGACGATCATCGGGATGGCCCGGTAGTCAACCGGAGCGACGGCACCGGTGGCGATATAGGTGATCGCTGCGATCGCCTCGCCGAATGCCACGTGCGCGAGTTGCGGCGTGCCAGCGACGATGTCGCCGACCGCGTAGACGCTCGGGTCCGTGGTCTGCATCGTTTCCCGGTTGACCTCCACGAATCCGCGATCCGTAGCGATACCCATTGCGTCGAGTCCAACGTCCTCGGTCACCGGGGCGCGCCCGACCGCGACGAGAACAACATCGACCTCGACCGATTCGTTGCCGACCGGAACGACCACGCTCGGGCCCGACAGATTCGGCGCCCCGACCTGCACGCCGGTCTTGACCTTGATCCCTTTCTTGCGGAACGCTCTGCCGAGCGTCTTAGCCGCCGCCGGCTCCATACCGGGAATGATCTGGTCGAGCGCTTCGAAGAGGTAGACCTCGCTACCGACGTCGGCCAGCATTGATGCGAACTCAGCGCCGATGGCACCGGCGCCGATCACGGCGACTCGACGAGGCTGGCGCTCCCAATCAAGCGCCTGGTCGCTCGTCACGATGCGTATACCGTCGATGTCGTAGCCGGGGATCGATCGCGGGACGGACCCCGTGGCGACCACTGTCGCCTTGGCCTGGAGCGTCGTCTTCGATCCGTCCGAACCGGTTACCTCGACGCCGCCGGAGACCAGCCGGCCGACTCCGGTGTGGATCTCAACGCCGCGCGACTTCAGCAGACCGGAAAGCCCGTTGACGAGGCCTTCGACGACCTGGTTCTTGCGGGCAAGGGCGGCCGGCCAATCGAGCGTGGGGGGCGTCGAACGGACCCCGAATTCCTCGGATCGGGCCACGGTTTGGTAGACGGAAGCCGTCTCCAGCCACGTCTTCGCCGGGATGCAGCCGCGAATGAGGCAGGTACCCCCGACACGCTCCTTTTCGACGAGAGCGACCGACAGGCCGAAGTTGTGCGCGTAGAGCGCCGCTGCGTAGCCGCCTGGTCCTCCACCAATAATGACGACGTCGTGCATCGTTCCCTCCAATTGAGCCCTTTCCAAGATTAGCCCCCAGTGGATTGCTGTCTCGACATCGGTACGCTCGTTGCCCTGTGCAGACGCGGTACCTCATCCTCGCTTCGCTGATCGCCGGGATGGCGATCCTGGTGGCTGCCGCCGTGTGGTTCGCTCAGATCTGAGCACAGCGGTCAGTCGGAATCAGCGCCGAGCAGCCTCATGGCGTTGTCCCGCAGCACCATCGCTCGCGTGCGTTCGTCAACGCTGCCGGGTTCCCAACCGGCGAGCGCATCCTCGAGCGAGGCGAAACACCAGTCGCTTCCGAAGAGGAACCGATCCACGGCAGGAATCTCGAGATCGCCTTGGAATGCCGATGCGGGCACTCCAACAAGGTTCAACCAGACATTTGATTTGTGCGACGTGATCGCCAGCGCCTCGTCACGCCACAATCGACCAAGATGGGCGATGACGATCTGCAGGTCCGGGAACGTGGCTGCCACCTCGTCCACGGCACGCGGATCACCGTTCGCGAGTTTCAGCCCGGTTCCACCGGGCATTCCTGAGCCGAGACGCGAAAAGCCGGTGTGGAACAAGCACACGAGACCGTGCTGCGATGCGGCCTCGTATATGGCGAACGCCGAGCGCTCCGCGGGATTGAACCCCTGCCCGATTGGGTGGAACGCCAGGCCGGAAAGGCCGAGCCGTGCAATCGAGTGCACTCCAGCGACGGCCCGGGCACCGCGCGCCGGGTCGATCGAACCGAATCCGTAGAAGACGTCGGGATGCGACGCGACCAACTCAGCGACGTCCTCGCTCGAGAAGGGCCGTTGACGCGTCTGCGCTTCAGTATCCCACCCAAGGAGAACCGCCTTCCCGTTCCGATCGCGAAAGATTTGGGCGATCTCGCCTACCGACCGTGGCGCCAGGTCGGTGCCAACGCGGTCCGCGACGCTTCCGAGGTACGGGGCGATCGGACCGGAGAGCAGACGCTCGACCGGCGGATGCACATGGAAGTCGATGAAGTCGGTCACCGCGGGTGGAATCCCCGATTTCGGGCCTCTGCGAGCGTGTCGGGACCGAACCCTTGCACAAGCTTGTCGTCGACGAGTTCGCGGTGTTCAGTTCGGGCCTCGAGGATCTCGAAGTCGGCGGGATCGTCACAGTCGTACACGATCATGTCGTCACGCGTGCCAACGAATCGATTGTTCTCGAATCGGCGAAGTCGAGCCATGCGCCGACGATAGTCCGCTCAGGTCGCGGTGAACGCGACGGTCGCCGAGGCGACCCCGCTTCCACCCGTCCGGATCGTGATGACGCCGTGGACACCCTCGCCGTCAAACTCGATCTGCCACTCGGTCTCCGAACCGCCCGACGACGCGATGACGTAGCCGCGTGCGGGAAGGTTGTCCTCGTAGTACGAAATGATCGCACCGACGTTGGCCGGGAAGGTCAGGATCATCTCTGTGAGTTCGCGGTTCGGGTCGATGAGCGTCGCCCCCACCACGGCCTCAGCCGGGATCGGGAACGAATCCGGCACGGTGTGCGGCACCGTTCCACGGGCGAAGGTGACCGCCAAGACGTCGGTGGACACCGTGGTCTCGCTCGATGATCCGTTGCAGGCGCCGGCGATCAGTGAGAGAGATAGGAGACTGATCGCAACGAAGCGAATCCTCAGAACCTGCATCGTGCGGAGTGTATAAACGAGTGGCTCAAACACGTGGTGTGCCCTCGCCCGGTTCGACCGGTCCGCCGACGGCGCCGATCGCCCGGAGATAGTCCGCCTGGAGGTCGAGCACGACGAAGATCGCTTCGGGTTCGTAGGAATGCCCGGTCTCATACGCCCGCTGCTGGACAAACGCTGCGGCGTCGAGCCCACCGACGACGGCGGGACCTTCGCGTTTCGACGGCTGCTGCAGATACAGCATCTCCCATTCCAGGATGCGCCGAATGCCCGCCCGGCCGATGACGCCCATCATGTCCTCGGGCACGCGCTCCCAGATGTAGACCACGGCGTCGTCGACGCCGTACACCACCACGCCGTCGTCGACACGACGGCCACGCTCCTGGAGCACCATCCCGATGCCGAACACGACAAGCACTACGACGAGCGCGACGATTGCGAATACGGGACCCATTGGTTGAAGGCTACCGAACAATCCGCCGCCGAGGCGTTGCCCTCCTGGTACCTTCCCCCGACATGGATTTCCAAACGATGCGGCTTCTGTTCGCTCTCCTCGCCTTGGCGGCCAACGCCGCGACCATCGGAATCGTCGCCGTTGCGATCGCCGGTCGCTTCGGACCAGGCGGCGCGGCGCTGAGCGATCGGGTGTTCGGTGCATTCCGAGGGTTGGAGCTGTGGCTCGCGTTCGGAGTCGCCACCACGGCGACTCTCGGGAGTTTGTACCTCTCCGAGATCGCGCACCTGATCCCATGCACGTTCTGTTGGTACCAACGCATCGCCATGTATCCGCTCGTCATCTTGCTCGGTATCGCAGCCTGGCGCACCGATCACGGCATCCGTATCTACGCGGCAACGCTTGCAGTAGTTGGCGGTGCAATCGCCGCCTACCACCGCCTCGTCCAGTACTTCCCCGACCTCGGCGGCTCCACATGCTCCACCGGCGTGCCGTGCACCGCCGCCTATTTCACCGAGTTCGGGTTCGTGACCATTCCCTACATGGCCGTGAGCGGATTCCTGCTCATCTTGGCGTTGCTTTGGATGGATCGCGCGAATAGCCCCGCATCGCGGGCATCATTGCCCGAAGCCTGAGAGGAGTCCCTTGGCTACACCCACGAAGAACCAAACAGCGAAGACCGGGACATCACGCTCGATCCCGATTGTCGGCATCATCGTCGCCGTCATTGTGTTCATCGTGGTTGTGGCCGTCGTGTTCGCCGGCAATACCGAACCGGGGAACGAGTATGGAGAACCGGAAGTAACCGGTCAGCTCTCGTTCATGCCTCCGGACAGCGCCGTCGACGTGACCGCGACCGGCGAGACGGCGCCGACGGTCATTGGGCAGAACTTCGAAGGCGAAGAAGTCAGAATCGAGAACGACGGGCGCGCTAAAGCGATCGCTCTTCTCGCTCACTGGTGCCCCCATTGCCAGAATGAGGTGCCCGCTGTGCAGGGCTGGATCGATTCCGGCGGCGGCGTCGAGGGCGTCGATCTCTACTCGATTTCGACCGCCATGGAGTCGACCCGGGACAACTTCCCGGCTTCGGGGTGGCTCGAGAGAGAGGGCTGGACTGCTCCGGTGATCCGGGACGACTCGAACAACACGGTTCACACGGCCTACGGTTCCGGCGGCTTCCCTTTCTGGGTTTTCGTCAACAGCGACGGATCGGTCGCGCTGCGCGTAGCGGGATCCACGTCCGTCGAGAATATCGAGGCCATCATGCAGGACCTCAAGTAGCCCTGGGGGCATGGTGGAACTTGGACTGATGGTCGAGCCGCAGGTCGGCGGCACCTACGCCCGCCTGCGCGATCTCGCACAGTGGGCCGAGCACCAGGGTCTGGACGCATTCGCTCGATCCGACCATTTCCTCGATCAGGACCGATCCGCGGACGCGACCGACGCGCTCACCACCTTCGGCGGTCTCGCCGAGGCAACGGTAGCTATCCAGCTCGTTGTGCTCGTCACTCCCCTGACCTTTCGCCATCCGGCGGTCATAGCGAAGACGGCCACAACGCTCGACGAGATGAGCGGCGGCCGCTTCGCTCTCGGCGTCGGCACCGGGTGGATGCAGTCGGAGCACGACGCCTTCGGTATCGACCTCCCGCCGCTCGCTGAGCGGTTTGACCGGCTCTTCGAGACCCTCTCCTACCTACGGACGGCGTTCGGGTCGAGCGAGGGATTCGAGGGTTCTTACTACCGGCTCGACCCGATCAGCGTGCTCCCCCACCCCACGAACGTGCCAATCGTGGTGGGCGGAAGCGGTCCGAGGAAGACTCCGACGTTCGCCGGCCGATTCGCAGACGAGTTCAACCTGTTTGTCACCGACAGCGACACGCTTGCCGAACGCATCGCCACGATGAGAGCCGCGGCCGTCGAGGCAGACCGAAACCCTGACGCCGTGAAGGTGAGCCTTGCCGGTCCCGCCGTGGTTGCAGAGGAAGAGTCGGGCTACCGGTCGTTGCTCGACATGCGCGGAGCGAGACGCAATCTGTCGGCCGACGAGTACGAGGCGTTCCTCGTCGAGCACAACGTTCCCCACGGGACACGCGCAACCGCAAGAACCTCGATCGACACGCTCGAAGACATCGGCATCGGCCGCTACTACGTGCAGGAATACCGAGACCTCGCCGACATCGACACCGCGACACTCGAGCGCACGTTCTCGATCCTGCGCTCGTGACCGTCGCTGCATTCGATCCATCTGCAATCCGTTCCGAGAGAGCGGAACGCGATCGCTTCCTTGCCGAGCACTACGCATCGCCGATCCCCGAAGAATCGCGCGAGGGGTTCGAAGGGATCGACTACTACGAGCCGAACGGTCGTTTCGTGTTCGCCGGAGGATTCCGTCACTCCCCCGCAGCGGTGGCGATCCTGTCATCGAGCGGCGCGACGAGTGACTATCGCAGCATCGGCGTCCTCGCTATCACCGTCGACGAGCAGCGCTACGACCTCACGGTGCTCGATGACGGAGACGGAGGAGCCTTCGTCGCGTTCGGCGACACAACCAACGGCCACACGACCTACGGCGGTGGCCGCTACCTGTTCGTCGAAATCGGCGACGGCCCCGAAGTGAATGTCGACTTCAACCGGGCGACCAACCCCTACTGCGTCTACGACGACGAGTTCTCCTGCCCGCTTCCACCGCCCGGCAATTCCATCGCTACACCGATCGCAGCCGGGGAGCGCATGTACGGTTCCGGGCCCGGCTGAACCGGGCCGATACGGGTCCGGATCTCCCTAATCTCGACGGTATGCCAGAACTCCTCGTCATCGACGATCTTCATGCTTCCGCCGAGGGTGTCGACATCCTCAAGGGCGTCAGTCTCACCGTCAACGCCGGCGAGACGCACGCCATCATGGGCCCAAACGGATCCGGCAAGTCGACGCTTGCCAACGTGCTGCTCGGCAACCCGGTCTACCGGGTCACCAAGGGTTCGGTCACATACCGTGGTGAGGACATCACCGCGGACACACCGGACAAGCGCGGTCGTGCTGGCATGTTCCTCGGGTTCCAGTACCCCGAGGAGATCCCCGGTGTCTCCGTGGTCAATTTCCTGAGAACGGCACTCTCGAGCCGCACCGGTGTCGACTACACCGTGCTCGAACTGCGGCTCAAGGTTGTCGAAGCCATGCGGGAGCTCGACATGGATCCTGCATTCGCCGATCGCTACCTGAACGAGGGCTTCTCCGGCGGAGAACGCAAGCGCAACGAAGTGCTCCAAATGGCCGTGCTCGAACCGGAGCTCGCGGTCCTCGACGAGACCGACTCCGGCCTCGACATCGATGCCCTGAAGATCGTCGCCGCCGGGGTGAGCCGTCTGCGCAACGACGAGCGGGGATTCGTCATCATCACGCACTACCAGCGAATGCTCGACTACATCACGCCGGACGTCGTCCATGTGTTCCTCGACGGTCGCATCGTGGCATCGGGCGGCCCCGGCCTCGCCGACGAGATCGAGGAATCGGGCTACGACCACTACCGGAGTGGAGCCACGACGAGTTGACCGACCTCAGCCGCCTCCGAGACGACTTCCCGATTCTTCGTCGAGAGGTCAACGGGTGGCCCCTGACCTACCTGGACTCAGCAGCGACGACGCAGAAGCCGGTTCAGGTGCTCGACGCGGTCGACGAGTTCTACCGAACGAAGAACGCCAACGTCCACCGTGGCGCGCACACGTTGTCGGCCGAAGCAACGGACGCCTACGAGGGAGCCCGAGCGAAGGTCGCGACGTTCGTCAACGCAGCTTCGCCAAACGAGATCGTCTTCTCTCGCGGCGCCACCACGGCGCTCAACCACATCGCCTACGGCTGGGGCCTCAATCACCTCTCCGAGGGAGACCGCGTCGTGCTCACGGTGATGGAACACCATGCGAACGTCGTGCCGTGGCAGCTTCTCGCTCGATACACCGGAATCGAACTCGTCTACCTCACGCTCGACGAGGACTTCGAAGTGGATCTCACCGGGCTCGAGGATCTGCTCGATGAACGCGTGAAGGTCGTCGCGATCTCCGGTATGTCGAACGTGACTGGGACACTCGGACCCGTGCGCCCGCTCGTCGAGGCGGCTCGCTCTGTCGGCGCGCTCATCATCGTCGACGCCGCCCAACTCGTACCTCATTCCCCAACCGATGTGCAAGACCTCGATGCCGACTTCCTGGTGTTCTCCGGTCACAAGATGCTTGCGCCAACAGGTATCGGAGCCATGTGGGGCAGGCCCGAACGCCTCGAGGAGATGGAGCCCACAGAGGGCGGAGGCGAGATGATCGCCGATGTCGGCCTCTACGAGTCCCGGTGGGCGCCCGTCCCCCAGAAGTTTGAAGCCGGAACGCCGCCGGTCGCCCAGGCCGTCGGTTTCGGCGCCGCCGTCGACTACCTCACGGCGGTCGGAATGGACAACGTCCGAGCCCACGAGCAAGCGATCACCGGCTACGCCCTCAAGCGCCTGGCCGAGGTGCCCGACCTCACCGTCTACGGACCGCGTGATCCCACAAACCGGGGCAGCGCGGTGAGCTTCACGCTCGCCGACATCCACGCCCACGACATCGCCACCATCCTCGACCAACGCGGCGTCGAGGTGCGTGCGGGACACCACTGCGCGAAGCCGCTCATGCGCCACCTGGCCGTGCCAGCGACCGCCCGCGCCTCGTTCTATCTCTACAACACGAATGACGATGTCGATCGCCTGATCGACGGCCTTGCCGAGGCGCGCTCAGTATTCGGCTTCGACGCCTGACACCCGCACTTCGAACGGTATCGTTCCCCCGCAATGTCCTCCCTTGAAGAGCTCTATCGCCAGGTCATCCTCGACCACTACCGCAATCCCCGCCACCGCGGATCGTTGAGCGGTCCCCACGTCCACGCCGAGGGGTTGAACCCGTCGTGCGGCGACGACTTCTCGATCGACCTCCAGGTTGAGAACGGCACCATCGTCGACGTTGCGATCCAGGGTCAGGGCTGCTCGATCTCCCAGGCGTCCGGTTCGATGATGTCGGAGGCGGTCGTCGGCAAGACCCTCGATGAAGCTCGGGGACTCACCACCACGTTCAAGCTGATGATGGGCATCGACGAAGGGGACGATCCACTCGATCCCGAGCGTCCCGGAGCGGTGCTTGGCGACCTCGAGGCGCTTCAGGGCGTGCGCAAGTTCCCGGTGCGGATCAAGTGCGCCGATCTCCCTTGGACGACACTCTCCGACGCGCTGGGTCAAGCCGAGGCGTAGACCGGACCCGTTGGCGGTCCGATTGAGCCCTCGGTCTGCCGGTACGATCAACCCATGGACTATTCACCCACCACCGCCCTGATCGTCGTGGACGTGCAGAACGACTTCGCCGACCCCGACGGCTCGCTCTCGGTCGCCGGCGGCCGCGAGAGCATCCTCTTCATAAACGAGCAGATCGAGGCCGCAGCGGCCGCCGGAGCCACCGTGGTGTACACGCGCGATTGGCACCCGGAGCACACGCCGCATTTCGCCCAGGACGGCGGCATCTGGCCGGTCCATTGCATCGGCGATACTTGGGGATCCAAGTTTCACCCCGACCTCGTCGTATCCGGACCAGAGGTGAAAAAGGGTGTCGGCGGCGAGGACGGCTATTCGGGATTCACAGTGCGCGATCCCGAGACGGGAACGCCGACACCGACATCGCTCGAGAGCATGCTCAGGAATGCAAGCATCACTGCCGTCGCCGTCGTCGGCCTCGCTACCGACTACTGCGTCAAGGAGACGGCACTCGACGCGGCGCGCCTCGAATTCTCCACCATGGTCCTCGCCGATGGCGTTCGCCCAGTGAACCTGTCCCCCGGCGACGGAGCCCGAGCC